>DFKM01000086.1 GCA_002373555.1 Lachnospiraceae bacterium UBA3645 | reverse complement strand
GATCGACAAGGTCTGCACAAGCGTCCTGATCTATGGGAGCCAGAACCGTCTGCGTCTGATCGACGACCATGCGGTACAGACGATCCTGGAATGTGAGTTTTCGTGAACTGGCCCTGTCGGCGGTCCTTCAGCCGCCGGCAGGATTTCCGGCCAAACCGGGACAAAAATCACCGTCTATTTATGGACAAGGCGGTCCGGCTTTAACACCTTCTTTTTTTCTGCAGAGATTGTACCACAGTTTCTTTGGGAGTGCTCAATAAATTCAGTAAATCCGCCTGTTTTCAGGCGGGGATCCTTCAGCGCTTTGTGCTTCAGGATGACAGCAAAGGGAAAGCAGCCGCCCGCATTGACAAAAGAGGTGCATCATACAGGTATGGATCGACAAAAAAGCCGGTGCCGCCCAGTCAGTGGCGGTACCGGCTTCCGTTCTTACATCAGAAGCATCCTCTGTGTTATCAATATTTCTTCAGATGATCCAGCATGCCGAACTCACGCTTGTACGCAAGTGCGATCACATCATGTGTCATATCCGTCATGATGCCGGGCGCCGCCGTCCAGCAGTGGCAGCATTTTGCGCCGACAAAGACATCGGTCGTGATGCCGGTATCCAGCAGTCTTCTCGCATATTTCAGGCCGTCATCTCTTAAGGTGTCATATTCGCCGGCCAGGATGAAGTGCGGCTTCAGGCCTTCCAGATCCGGGCAGTAGTAAGGAAATGCATAGTAGTTCGGCATCGGCGTTCCGTCAAAGCCGTTCAGATACTGCACTTCGGCTGCCTGATGTTTCGGGCCGCCGCCCATGCGAAGTTCGAAATTCTGGGTATAAGCCGGATCGGCCGTAAACCCGAGACTGGTAGGCGGGCAGTTCATGACGGCCAGCGCAGGCTGCTGCTCGCCATGGTCACGCAGATACAGAGAAAGACCGCCAACCAGATTGGCGCCTGCGGAGGAGCCGTGGGTCCCGATCATGCCGTTCCCGCCGAGTTCTTCCTGGTGGTTGAGGATCCAGCGGTATGCTGTCACGCAGTCCATCAGCGGCATCGGGAATCCGACCTCCGGCGTTCCGGACAGACGGTAGTCTACGCCGACAACAATGCAGGGAACTCTGACAGCGATCGCGATGCAGCGCGCATTGTCGATGTCCAGACTGCCGCCGACCCAGCCGCCGCCGTGGATATCCATGACGACCGGCGCCTTCTCCGGAAGGCCCGCAGGTTTATAAATACGGATCGTAAGTTTCTGTCCCTCATCGGGGCCGTCGATGATCTTGTCTTCGATCGTCATGCCTTCGGGCACCTCATAGCTCGTCATGGCTTCGAACTGGGCTTTTCTTCCCGCTTCAAGCTCTTCTTCCGAGAAAAACTTTCCGTTTGCAAATGACAGATACTGGTTTTCATAACCCGGATACGGTTCGTGAATGAACATAATGAATCCTCCTGCTTATTATATTGAATAAATGATTTCTGATTATTTCCGTGCATCCAGTTTCCCGAGGGAATACTCCAGTTGGAACTGCACGATCGGCAGGCGCGGGACTTCTCCCATCGCTCTTTCCCGGTCAATGATGAGCGCCTCCGGCGCTTCTTCCGTATAGGGTTTCCAACGATCGGTACCGGCCGGATTCGGATCTCCCGTCTTGATGAAGTTCGCCCAGTAATCTGCCAGTTCGTTTGACAGATCGAAATCAAAGCCCGTATAGGCTCTTCTGGAGCGCATCAGCGTCTGGAAAACATAGTGATGTTCCACGGAATGATGCGCGCCCATGGCCTCTGCGCCCGGCGGCACATAGGTGAAATAATACATATGCGCAGGCTTATACCCCAGATCATTCTGGTTCTCACAGAATGCGAGCGCTGCCGCCAGGAAGGAATTGCCGATCGGATCCTCAAAACAGGGCTGTACTTTCTCCGGATCATCTGCATGGATCCGTGCAAGATAAGTATCGGCATAGGCACCAAAGCGCGCCGCATCCTTTTTCAGCGTTTCATACGAGGGCGCCGGTGCGCCGAACTTACGCATCTCATCTCTGGTACAGCCGACCATATACTCGATGTCGTCATGTTTCCCTGCCTGGAAGTAATCCGCCGGGGCTTCCGGAAGGACATAGCCGTCCACATCCGGAATAAAGATCATGCCGTAGAAATCGTTCTTCTTGAATTCCTTATATTTTTCTTCGATGGTTTCCGCGTCCATGGCACGGGCCTCCGAAACATCTTTCACGCCCAGAAATTCGAAGAACCGCTTTCCGATCTCCTCATCCGCTTCCCTGCTGCGGCAGACCCCGAAATCATCTCTGCTGATCCCGCCGCTGCTCTGCATGATGGCTCTTCTGATCTTCCCTTTCATCAGCGGTGAAGCGATCATATTCTGCACGCAGCCGCCGCCTGCAGACTGCCCGAAGAGCGAAATGTTCTCCGGATCGCCGCCGAAGGCGGCAATGTTGCGGCGGATCCATTCGACCGCACAGATAAGATCCATCAGTCCGTAATTGCCGCTGGATCCGTGCGGATCCTCTGCCGCCAGTTCCGGATGGGACAGGAAGCCGAATACATTAACGCGGTAAGCGACTGTTACCAGAATAATGCCTCGTTTCGCGAAGCCTTCCCCGTCATAGGCATTCAGATAGCTGTAGCCGGTCTCATAACCGCCGCCGTGACAGTAAACGGCGACCGGAAGCTTTTCCTCCCCCGTTTCTGCCGGCGTCCAGATATTCAGATACAGGCAGTCTTCACTCATCGGATAATCGCGGACATAAAATTCCTGCGCTGCCAGGCTCGTGCCGCCGCCTTCCGAGACGAACCGCGGCTGCATGGCAATATTTCCGAATTTATATGCCTTGTAAACGCCTTCCCACGGCTCCACCGGCTGCGGCGCTTTCCACCGGAGTTCGCCCACCGGGGGTTTTGCAAAAGGAATGCCTTTAAATACCGTTATGAACTGATTTCCGGCCGGGTAGCCTTCAACGATGCCGGATTCGATTCTGACCTGATCCAGTGCCATTTTGAAGACCTCCCTTATTTCTTTCCGCCCAGCAGGAATTTCTTGCGGAAGGTAACTCTCGCATTCCGCGGCACTTCGCCCATTTCGGACTTCTCATCACCGAAGATCATGCATTTTTCCGATGCATTCGTATACGGTGTCCACACCGGCAGTCTCTCTCCGTTCGGATCGCCGTTCTTCGCGAAATTCGCCCAGTAGGTGTTCATCTGCCAGGCCATCTCGTAATCGCGGGGCGTCCAGGGCCGCCAGGCGCGCATGAAGGTCTTGAAGACATACCAGAGGTCAGCCGCATGGAACGGGCCTTTGTCATCGCCCGGCAGGTTCCTGGTGATCTCATAGACATAAACCGGCTTTTCTCCGCGGGCATCCTGCACCTCGGCCCAGCACTCCACCGCTGCCTGCAGCGACTCGGTAAAGAGCGCGTCGCGGTAAGCCGGGAATTCCTCTTCTGTCTGCGGGCAGAGCGCGAGGTATTCTTCCGTCTTATCTCCGTAGAGCTCTGCAGCCAGTGCTTTCATGGAGGCCATGGTCGGCGTCACAGGGATCCCTTCCTTCGCAGTATAACCGATCAGGTAAGGAACATGGCCCTGCTCATTGTTCATGAAGGTATCATAAGTGGGTTTTGTGAGCACATAGCCGTCGATGACCGGCGTACGGTTGATCGCCGGACCGGGCATGGTCGCCTTCCAGCGGTTCAGAAGTTCTTCGCCGGAAAGCGCTCTGGCCTCGGCAATATTGTTCACGCCGAGACTTTCCTTCAGGTTCATCCGGGCTTCCACATCCGCCAGCATCGGATAATTCATATCCGGCAGCGCATCCACACCGCCGCCGCTCTGGAAGATCGCGCCGACATAATCTCCTTCGGTCAGCGGGCTGCAGACAAGCGCATTGATGCTTGCAGCGCCTGCAGACTGTCCGGCGATCGTGATACGGTCGGGATCACCGCCGAAATTCACGATATTTCTGCGCACCCATTTCAGCGCAAAGATCTGATCCATCAGGCCGTAGTTGCCGGAGCTGTGGTACGGCGATTCCTCCGTCAGCTCCTTATCCACCATCCAGCCGAATACATTGATGCGGTAATTGATCGTCACGAGGATCACGCCCTGGCGGGCAAAATGCTCGCCGTCAAAATGCGCCGAATGGCCGTAGCCGGTCATGAAGGCGCCGCCGTGCACCCAGAAAATGACGGGCAGTCTGTCCTCTGCGGATTTTGCGGGTGTCCATATATTAAGGTAGAGGCAGTCCTCGCTCATCTCTTCCTCTACGGGATAAAATTCGTTTTCAAAAAAGGATCCTTTACCGACACCGAGCTGCCAGCATTTGGCGGAGCCTCTGGCACAGTCTCGGACGCCTTCCCAGTCTGCGGCGGGCTGCGGCTCTCTCCAGCGCAGATCCCCGACCGGCGGTGCGGCATAGGGGATGCCGTAATAAGCTGTGATGGACGGCCATCCGCAGGGAATGCCTTTTACCAGTCCGTTTTCTGTCTTCGTCTGTCTGAACATGTATTTCTTCCCCCCCCTGTATGACCGGGACGATCCGGTCGCTCCCCGTGTCCCGGCACCTCGTCTGTGTATTAATTTTAGCTTCTTTGTCACTTTTTCACAACGAAGTTTCTTATCATCCTGTGAAAAAGGGCTGCTGCAATCTTGCAGCAGCCCTCCGTTTTATCGGTTGGTTACGATAATGATTCGATTTTGATTACTGTCCGCGTGCAGCGTTTACATACTCGTCGATGAAAGCGGGATCGACAGTGCCGTCAGCCTTCATCTGCTCGATAACAGCGTCCGCTGCTACGGCAAACTGTGCATAAACCTCATCCGTTACAGGGGATACGGTGCAGCCGTACTCTTCGAACTCTTTCAGCATTCTGGCATCATCCTGTGCGCTGCCGGCCAGCTGATATCTCTCCATGTACAGGAAGAACTGATCAATCGCCTTCTTCTGATTGTCGGAAAGATTGTTGTACAGAGCGCCGTTCATCAGATAGGTATTGATGAAAGGAATGTGGTTGGTCTCGGTGATGGTGTTCTGAACCTCATACAGCTTTACGCCATAGATGGAAGCGGGCGGATTCTCCTGTGCATCAACAGTTCCGTTCTGCAGAGCAAGATACAGTTCGCCGAATGCAAGGGGAGTGGGGTTCGCGCCGAGCGCTTTCCAGAAGGTCTGATGATACTTGTTTTCCTGGGTACGGATGTTCAGGCCCTTCAGGTCATCGGGAGTCTCGATGGGCTTGTTGGTGGTCAGGATACGGAAATCGGTTGCATACATGGCACCAAGATGGATACCCTTTGCATCGTAAGCAGCTGCGAACTTGTCATACATATCTTTCAGAACAGTGTTCGCACCGTCAACATCCTTATACAGTCCGCCGATATCCAGAACGTTCAGTTCGGGTACCAGTGTAACCTGAGAGGTAGGAGCAGCCTGCATCATGGAAACCGTTCCGTTTGCAACAGACTCGATCAGCTCAAGGTCTCCGCCGAGCTCTCCGCCCTGATGGAAATCTACGACCATGTTTCCGCCGGTCCACTCGGACAGAGCAGCGATCGCATCCTCAACAGCATCGCCAAGAACGGTGCCGGTGATGGTTCCGGAGCAGGCAAGCGTAAAGGTTACAGGATCAGCTTCGATGGTGGTCTCCATGCCCTCGGAAGCAAGTGCCTTGAGGTCATCACGGCTCAGTTCGCCGGCGGGAGCAGCTTCTTCAGCAGCAGCTTCGGTCTCGCCTTCAGCAGCAGCTTCAGTCTCAGCAGCAGCTTCAGTCTCGGCAGCAGCGGCTTCAGTCTCGGCAGCAGCGGCCTCGGTCTCAGCAGCAGCAGTGGTCTCAGCAGGTGCGCTGGAGCTTCCGCATGCAGCCATGGAAGCAGCCAGAGCAAGCGCCAGCATCAGAGCCAGAACTTTGTTCATTTTCTTCATTTAGGTTTCCTCCTAATGTATTTATGTATTCAGGCAGAATTGCCGGAACCATCGTGATATGTTCCCATGCGGCCGCAATACTATCACAGCCGCACGGGCAGTTTTCGTGTTTATGCGCGTCCCAGCAGCACCAGGCTGATCGCCGGTACGAATGCGATGATGAACAGCGCGATAATGAATGCGATAATAAACGGAATGGCCTTCTTACCCAGTTCCGCGACCGGCACCTTGATGAGCGGTGCGGTAACGAACAGGTTCATGCCGAAAGGCGGGGTAACGAAACCGGTCGCAAGCGCGGTGACCATAACGATACCGAGATGTACGGGATCGATGCCGAAGCCCTTCGCTGTATCGATGATCAGCGGAGCCAGGATCATGACGGCAGGGCCGCAGTCCATGAACATGCCGAGGATCAGCAGGAAGATGATCATGACGACCATAAGTCCTGTTCCGGAATGAACAGTGGAATTCAGCAGTTCCGTAACTGCCGTGGAAGCCTTCAGCAGGATCAGGATACGGGAGAAGCCCTGTGCCAGCGCGATGCAGAGAAGCAGCGGCGCATAGGAGCCGATCGCATCAGAGAGCAGCTTGGGAATATCGCGCAGCTTGATCGTCCTGTAGATAAATACGCAGACGAGCAGTGCATAGAACACGGATACGCAGGCAGCTTCGGTAGGTGTAACAAATCCGCCGTAGATTCCGCCGAGGATGATGACAGGTGTCAGCAGGGCCCAGAAACCGTCCTTGATGACGCCGAAGAAACCTCTTTCTTTCAGCTTTGCATAGTTCGCAGCAACCTTTTCCTTATCTTCACCGGATCTCTTGCAGTAGATGAAGCACCAGATCATGATGGCCAGAGCGATCAGGCATCCGGGAAGGATACCGGCTGTGAACATCTCACCGACAGAGGTGTTGGTGAACAGACCGTACATAATGAAAGGAATGCTGGGAGGAATGATAACGCCCAGGCCGCCGGCAGTCGCAACGATCGCGGCAGCGAAGACCTTGTCATAGCCGAGTTCCACAAGAAGCGGGATGGTCATGGCGCCGACAGCAGCTGCTGTAGCGGGGCCGGAACCGGAAATCGCGCCGTAGAACAGGCAGGTGATAACAACTGCGCAGGGAAGACCGGCCGTCTTCTTGCCGGCGATGTAAGCGAAAACGTCAAACAGCTTTTTGGAAATGCCGCCGCGGGTCATCAGCGCACCGGAGAGCATGAACAGCGGGATGGCAAGGATCGGGGTGGTATTCAGGCCGCCGACCATCGCCTGGATGATGTAACCCATGTTGCCGGCGAATGTCTTGTCGATCATCTGCGGGACAATCGTCGCAACGCCCATGGCAACGCCCATGGGAAGTGCAAGCACCATGGCAATAAGGAAGATCGCAAAAACAAGTCCTAACATTATTTTTTATCCTCCTTCTTCGTAAAATATCTGAACAGATCCTGGATCTGTCTGAGCGTTCCGATCAGCGCGCCGACGAATACGGATCCGTAGATGATCCACATCGGCCACTCCATGGCCGCGCTCTTCATGCCGAGCTGTACCTGATTCTGAGCGGTCTTGAATCCCCAGTAGCACAGATAAGCGAAGAAGAATAAAGTTACGAATCTTGCAATGATATCCACTGCCTTCTTCAGCCACTCAGGGAAGAATCCGAGCAGGATATCGACCTTCAGCATTCTGTCCTTTCTGACACAGTATCCCATGGACAGGAATCCTGAGAAGACGAACATGAACCGGCAGAACTCCTCCGGCCAGGGCATGGATGCATGGAAGAAGTACCGCATGATGACCTGCCACATCATGACGCAAGCCATGACGACCAGGAAGACCATCAGGATATACTCTTCAAAGTTTTCATCCAGTTTCTTCCAAAAATTCATTCCGGAATTTCCTCCTCTCCCTTATTTCCCGATCCGGCAGGATGCGGGCCGGCCGACAGGAAATCGGGCCGTTTGTCTATGCCAGCACTTTATCCCAAAAAACCCCACATGTATAGAAAAAGGTTTTCAGAGCGAAAACAAAAAGCCGGATATTCCGGCTTTTTGTTCATCGTGTGTAAAAATGTTCATGTTAATACGTTCAGTTCCGTTAACTTTTCTTTGAATTCCTGTATCCTGCAGGAGTAACACCCGTAATCTTCCTGAAAACACGGTTGAAATTCTGCGGGGAATTGAAACCGCACCGTTCACCGATCTCTTTGATCGTAAGCTCTGTTGACGTAAGAAGCTGCTTTGCAATGTCGATCCGGTATCCTGCAAGATAGGAGGAGAATTTCTCTCCGCCCACTTCATTGAACTGCTCGCTCAGATAGGAGGAACTGATCCCGATCTTTTCCGCGACCACCGACAGCGACAGGTCACTGTCGGAATAATGTTCAGCAATATAGCCCTTTGCCACATCCACATAACGATACTTTGCTTTCTTCTGATATTCCCGGATCAGCTTCATGAACAGCATACATTTGCTTTCCATGTATACCGTCATGGCATCCCTGTCTTCAATTCCGGTGATCTCTTTTCTGAAGATCTCTTCATCAAAGGCTTCCTGCTCTTCCTCTGTCAGCGGATAAGACACGATCCTTTCCATGAACACGTTCCACAGCTGCAGATATCCGTATCTGAGTTCTTTGATATCCTGTCTGTAATTCTCCAGCCGTCCCAGAACATCGTCCAGTTTCAGCTTTGCAGCTGCATTTTCTCCCTCTGTCACCAGGGAAACGATCTCATCCACCCTTCTTCTCGCCCAGAAAACATCCAGTTCCAGATTGCCTTCTGTCTTTTCCGCTTCATCAGCAGCAGTTTCTGCATACAGTGGTTCTCCATCCTGTTCGATTCCGTTGTTCTCTGCTGCTTCCTGCGTCCTGCTGCCCTTATGGTATTCAATGATCTCCACTGCTTCCCTGTAGCTGCTTCCGGCTTCTGTCAGCGTGTTGATGATCTGGCCTGTTTCCGAATAGATCTGATAGGGAAGAAGTTCAATATTTTTCTTGAGATAGGCGGACAGCTCAATATATTCTTTTTTGACTGCTACGGCGGACATATCCTCCGGGAAGGACATCAGAACGCATAGGCGGTCTGCATCGCAGGCCACGGGGAAGATCTTTGCCTTTGCAGACGGATAATCCCTGATCAGATTGCTCAGCGAAGGAATATAAAGCGTCCGCTCACTGTCGCTCACATTCCGGCTTTCCGGACTGTATACCTCGCATACCGCGATCATAAATCTGCCTGTGGCAGGGACCGGATTGCCAAGAGAATGCAGTGTTTC
>DFKM01000119.1 GCA_002373555.1 Lachnospiraceae bacterium UBA3645 | reverse complement strand
CGGTGGATTTGCCGATCCAGTTGACTTCCTGCTGCTTGATGGCCTCAGGGTAGTCGACATCGTCGAGCCCGCTCAGGAGCTTATCCGCGTAATCCGTGATCTTGAGGTACCAGACGTCCTTGGGGAGCTGGATCACGTCCGTATGGCAGATATCGCACTTACCGCCCTGGCTGTCCTCGTTAGAGAGAACGACCTTGCAGTGAGGGCAATAGTTGACGAGCGTCTTGTCCCTGAAGACAAGGCCGTGGTCAAAAAGCTTCAAAAAGATCCACTGCGTCCACCTGTAATAATCGTCCTTGGAAGTATCTATCGTTCTGGACCAGTCGAAGGAGAAACCGACGCTCCTGAGCTGTCCGGAGAACTTCTCGATGTTGACATCCGTGATCTCCCTGGGATGTGTATTGGTCTTGATGGCATAGTTCTCGGTAGGAAGACCGAAAGCGTCATAGCCGATCGGGAACAGGACATTGTATCCCTGCATCCTGCGCTTACGAGAGACGATATCCATCGCCGTGTAGGGTCTCGGATGTCCCACGTGCAGGCCCTGGCCTGAAGGATAGGGGAACTCGACCAGATTATACATCTTGGGCTTGGTATAATCGTTCGGCGCATGGAATGCCTTCTCGTCATCCCAGATCTTCTGCCATTTTTTCTCGATCACTTCGGGATTATAAGCATCACTCATAACTGGTACTCCTCGTCTTTATTTAAATCTGTAAAGTCTGCTTTTTCGCTCCTATCATAGTACGTTTGCAGGCGGTTTTTGTCAAGTAAAAAGCGGTCCCCCGCAAGGGACCGCTCTGCAGATTTCTATGATCAGTCTTCCTTCTCCGCCGCTCTGGCAGCGATCTCCTTGGCCTGTACGTCCGCGGGAGCCTGCTCATAACGCGCAAATTCATATTCGAAGCTTCCGATACCACCGGTCATGGAGCGAAGGTCGGTATTGTATCCGAACAGCTCAGCTGTAGGCACTTCCGCCTCGACGATCGTGCCGCCCTTGTGATCCGGGTTCATGCCCAGCACACGGCCGCGTCTCTTGTTCAGATCGCCCATGACATCACCGGTGAACTTATCCGGCACCCTGACCTTCAGATTGGAGATCGGCTCCAGAAGCACGGGCTTGCTGGCCGGATCTGCGAATGCATTCTTAACAGCCAGGATGGTCGCCAGCTTGAACGCCATTTCGGAGGAGTCTACCGGATGGTAGGAACCGAAGACGAGGGAGGCCTTCAGGCCCACGATCGGATAACCGGCAAGCGGTCCCTTCGTGACCATTTCCTGGATACCCTTTTCAACCGCAGGGAAGTAGTTCTTCGGAACAACACCGCCGACGATCTTCTCTTCGAAGACATAAGGGGTCTCCAGATCGCCGCTGGGCTCGAATTCCATGACGACATCGCCGTACTGACCGTGTCCGCCGGACTGCTTTTTGTGCTTGCCCTGTACCTTGACTTTGCCGCGGATGGTCTCACGGAAGGCGACCTTCGGCTTTGCAAGGACGATCTCCGCTTTGTAGCGGGACAGGATCTTGCTGGCTACGATCTCCAGATGCTGATCGCCGATACCGTAGAGCAGCAGCTGACGGTTCTCCTTGTCATTGACCATCTTGATGGTAGGATCCTCTTCCATGATCCTGACAAGCGCCTGGTTGATCTTATCTTCCTCGCCCTTCTTGGGAGCGGTGTAAGCCATGCAGGTGTAAGGGGTGGAAATGTCCATCTGCGGATACTTCACCATCAGGCTCTTCTCGCAGAGCGTGTCGCCGGTCTGGGTGACGGAAAGCTTCTGGGCTGCGCCGATATCGCCGGCTTTCAGTGCAGGAACTTCGATCGCCTTGTTTCCGCGAAGCACATAGACCTTGCCGAGCTTCTCGTCGGCTTCCTTGTTGACATTATATAAAGGTGTATCGCCTTTGACGGTGCCGGTGCAGACCTTGAAGATCGTGTACTTTCCGATGAAAGGATCGACCAGGGTCTTGAACACACGCAGGGAGGCGGGCTTGTCATTCTCATAATGGCAGACGAACTCGCCGCCGTTCTTGAGATCCTCGCCGACGATCTGATGATCATCCGGGCCGGGGAAGTAGCGCTCGATGACTTCCATCAGCATCTTGGTACCGTTGCCGTTGATTCCGGTTCCAAGAAGAACGGGAACGACATCGCCGGTACGTACGCTGCCCTTTAAGGCTGCAACGATCTCATCATAGGTGAATTCCTCGCCGCCGAAATACTTCTCCATGGCTTCTTCGCTGGTCTCAGCGACAGCTTCCATGAGCTCTTCGCGGACAGTCTCCAGATCGTCCTGGACATCCGCCGGAATATCGATGGTGGTATATTCACTCTTCTCAGTGAATTTTCTTCCGCCCATCTTGACGACATTGACGAATCCGACGAACTTCTCGTTCTCGCGGATCGGCAGATGGAACGGAGCGATCTTGTTGCCGTAGAGTTCCTTCAGCTGCTCAACAACATTAGAGAAATCCGCATTGTCATCATCCATGCCGGTCACGAAGAACAGGCGGGGCAGATGCTTCTTCTCACACAGATCCCATGCTTTCTGTGTGCCGACCTGCACGCCGGCCTTGCCGTTGATCACGATGACAGCTGCGCCGGCCACGCTCATGGCCTCTTCGACTTCGCCGACGAAATCAAAGTAACCGGGGGTATCCAGGAAGTTGATCTTTACGTTATTATGCTCAATCGGAACGACAGAGGTGCCGATCGAGAACTGACGCTTGATCTCCTCTTTATCGAAATCACTGATGGTATTACCGTCGGTGACCTTACCCATACGGTTGGTAACACCGGTAATGTTTGCCATTGCCTCCACGATGGTCGTCTTGCCGCTTCCACCGTGGCCGAGTACAGCTACATTTCTGATGTCCTTTGTTTCATAAACTTTCATTTTTGTTCCTCCTTGTGCACAGGTTATCAATATTTTACCAATATTCACATAAGTTTTCAATACATTATAATGAAAATAAGAAAAAACTTCGGACTCTTTGAATTTCCGGAACACACTGCATAGGACAGACCCTGCGGCAGGCGCTGCATTCGCTTTTCAGATCGAATATCGTTGTCATGATCATTTCCTCCCGCCGGAAACATACCCCATCCCTGCTTTAACATATTTTTGATCCGGTGTAAACAGATGCACAAGATCTTTTTTCACGAAAAACAGCAGTACAATTATACCCGGCTTATGATATAATGCAGTCGTTTACGGAACACTGCATCAAGGAGAACCGAAATGAAGAAGATTACTGATTTCACCCGCGAAGAGCTGCTTCGCGAACATGAGATACAGCTGCAGCATTACAACGATTTCAAATCCCGGAATCTTTCCCTGGATCTTTCCCGCGGCAAGCCCTCACATGCCCAGCTCGATTTATCGGAAAAGCTGTTCTCGCTTCCGGAACCCGGCGACTATTTCAGCGAGGACGGCATCGACTGCCGCAATTATGACGCGGATATCCACGGACTGATCGAAGTCCGCCGGCTGTTCGGGGAATTGTTCGACGTCGCGCCGGAGCTGGTGATCCCGGGCGGGAATTCCAGCCTGGCCATGCTCCACGATGCACTCTCCCGCGCCTTCATCTTCGGCCCGCTACCCGGCTTTACACCGTGGGGGAAGCTTGATCAGATCAAATTCATCTGCCCGGTGCCGGGCTATGACTGGCATTTCCATACCCTGGATCAGTTCGGTGTAGAAATGATTCCGGTAAAGACCTTCGATGACGGTCCGGATCTGGAAGCGGTTCTCTCCGCCGTCAGGGATCCTGCTGTCAAGGGCATGATCTGTGTCCCGATGTACGGCAACCCCTCCGGCGTCACGTATTCCGACGATGTCGTCCGTGCACTGGCCGGCATGGAAACGGCCGCCCCTGATTTCCGGCTGTTCTGGGACAATGCCTACTGCGTCCATCATCTGTATAACGAACCGGAGAAGCAGGATCATCTTCTGAACATTTATGACGAATGTGTCAAATGCGGTCATGAAGACCGGGTGCTGATGTTCACATCCACATCCAAGATCACGATCGCCGGCGGCGGTGTCGGGGCATTCGCGGCCAGCCCGGCTAATATTGCGGAAGCGTTCCGCATCCTTACCTACCAGCTGGTCTGCTATGACAAGATCAACCAGCTGCGCCATGTGCGGTTCCTGCCGGATAAAGCCGCCGTCACAGAGCACATGAAAAAGCACGCAGCGATCCTGCGGCCGAAATTTGAATATATTGAGAAGGTGATCTCCGAAGAGCTGATCCCGGAAGGCTATTGCCATTGCCGGTTCCCGAAGGGCGGGTATTTCATCTGTTATTACGCGATGCCGGGATGCGCGAAACGGATCGTGGAGCTGTGCAGAGAAATGGGCGTGACGCTGACGCCTGCCGGCGCAGCCTATCCGCACGATTCTGATCCGGATGATTCGGCGATCCGGCTGGCGCCTTCCTTCGCCGACATGGAGGATATCCCTCTGGTCATGGAGGTCTTCGTGACCGCGGTCAAGCTGGCTGCCACCGAATTGTTATTAAAGTAAGTCAGGCAATTCTTTCGAGTTTCTTCTCTGCGCGTTTCTGCGCAGGTCTTCTTCAGATTACGGATGCAATTTTCTTCATTGAATTGTGCATCCGTATTTTTTTCATCTTTTCCGACTTCGTCTCCCATGTTTTACGGCTGCAGTTTTCTCTTCTGCCCTTTGCATCCGTAAGATTCAGTCTGAAACGCTTGCGGAGCCTGCCTGCTTTACGTATGCAAAAGCTTGTTTTCACTTCTTCGTCCGTAATCTCCGGCCTGAAGCCCGCCCCAAAGATCATTCCGGGCAAAAATAATACGGACGCAGGCTCATTTGATCAAGTCTGCGTCCGTACTGCATTTATGATTCAATTTTCTCCGTCTCCATCCAGTGCCTTCCAGCCGTATCGGATCACAGAAATTGCGATCGAGCAAAGTGTAAATGACTCACACAGTACGCCCGGCACCGAATGCGAGTAGAAATTATAGATCAGCCACGACGGACAGCACACAAACAGGTTCGCGATCCGCACCCGCTTCCCGTTGCCGCCCCAGCCGGCGATCGTTGTACCGACGGTCCCCAGGAACGGAAAAATGCTCATGAGATTCCGCCATGTCAGCACTGCCACAAGCACATTCAGGCCGGTCAGGAGAAACGGCCAGGCCTTCCACTGCGCCCATTTGTGCTTCCCCTGCGAATAAACAAATCCGCGGATCATGCTGGCTGTGATATTTCCGCAGCCGGACAGCGCATCCAGCAGCGCATAATGGATGATATACGTCAGGCTCGAGCACATCTGCATCGTGAACATCTTCCGGCTCTTCTTACATTGGAACGAACCGATCAGAAGTCCGGCCGCGATGAAACCGATGCCCTGAATCAGCAGTGTTCTCATCCCATCACAAACATTGTGAAGGCCGGCCAGTATGTGACCATTGCCAGCACGATCAGCAGCGCGACAATGAACCAGACCATGTATTTCATCATCTTGCCGATCGACACGCCGGATATGGCCGAAGCCACGAACAGGTCGATGCCGTAAGGCGGCGTGCAGAATCCGATCGCCAGGTTCATGGTCAGCATGATGCCGAAGGTGATCGGACTCATGCCGAGCGATGTCACGACCGGCAGCAGGATCGGTGCAAGAATGATCGTTGCAGGGATATTATCCACCAGACAGCCGACCACCAGCAGGAACACATTGATGATCACCAGCAGCAGGATCCGGTTGCTTGTGATGCCGAGCATCGCGGCCGCGATCTGTCTCGGGATGCCCGCCAGGCTGAGGTAGGCAGCGAAGGCCGACGAAAGTCCGACCATGAAAGTTGTCGCGCCGTTTACGACGATGGTATTCTTCAGCGCCTTGTACGCGCCCTTCATATCCAGCTCGTGATAAACGAAAGTACCGACAATATAGGAATACACAACACTGATTACGGCAGCTTCCGTGGGGGTGAAATATCCGGAATAGATGCCGCCGAGAATAATGATCGGGGAAAGCAGCGCCCAGAAAGCTTCCCTGAAACTGACCCATACAGCCTTCAGGCTGAACTGCTTCGTCTCACCCTTGAATCCCTCTTTCTTACTGATGATATAACAGCAGATCATCAGTGCAATGCCCATCGCGATGCCGGGCAGAAGGCCGGCTTTGAACAGATCCGTGATGGATGTGCCGGTCGCAACGCCGTAAATGACAAACGGAATGCTGGGCGGGATGATGACGC
>DFKM01000014.1 GCA_002373555.1 Lachnospiraceae bacterium UBA3645 | reverse complement strand
TTGCTTCGGATCCGGGACGAAATATATGCACTCCTTCCGGCCAACGAATAAAGCGTGTTGGCCTCCAGTCGGCAATTTCGCCCGATCCTGTCGCTCTTCACACACAGTTCCCCGGACAAAAACATGCTGTACCTGTTTGTCAGTCAGTATTTACTCGCTCTGTTCAGTGAAGTGTATGTGACGCCTCTATTTAATTGTTCCGATTTGCATTTCTATTTATGCTCACTGCATAGAAAAGGTCGGTTTCATGTTACAAATCAAATGTCATTTACATACGCAAACAGCAGCTTGTCATACACCTGCTCCCCGACCGTGATCCCGCCTTCTTCCACGCCGGTAAGTTTCATTCCCACTTTCTCCAGCGTGCGCTTCGAAGCAATATTCTCCGCTGCGCACCAGGCCGTCACCCGCGGGATCTCTTCATTTTCCGTCAGGAAGCGCAGCACTTCTGCAAGCGCTTCGGCAGCATAGCCGCGCCCCTGAAAATGCGGTGCGACAGAAAAGCCCACTTCTATGCTGTCATTCGCATAATCATAGGCCCCGATCGTCCCGGCCGGATAATCCTCGAAATCGATGATCCATCCGTAAAAGTGCGGATCGTCATACCGCGCGATAAACTTCTGCACGGTCTTCTCCGCCATCTCTTCGGAAGCGTAAGGATTCCAGCCTGAGTAACGGTACATTTTTTCGTCACTGCCAAGATATCGATATAGATAAGTTGCATCTTCCGGACGGTATCTTCTGAGCAGCAGATGCGTGGTTCCGAGCTCCGCTGTCCCGTGCAGTCTGACCGGCTTGATGTCAGCGATATCCCCGGCATAAACGAGGTAGTCCCCGACCAGGATGCCGTCATCCTCTACACCGTATTCATGGAAACAGTAGTCCGCACTGTGGGAGGATGCAAGCCCTTCAAAGACATGTCCCCATTTGTCTGTGACCCGGACATGTCTGTTGTCATATTGCGAAAGATTCATTTCCAGTTGTCCAGTTCTTCCTTCAGCGCTGCCAGCAGCTGATCCTCCGGCAGTTTCTTTACCACTTCGCCGCCTTTGATCAGCAGGCCGACGCCCTTTCCGCCGGCGATGCCGATATCGGCTTCCTTCGCCTCACCGGGTCCGTTCACGATGCAGCCCATCACGGCGATCCGGATCTGCATATCATAATTCTTTGCGAGATCCTCCACTTTATGCGCGAGCCCGATCAGATCGATCTCGGTCCTGCCGCAGGTCGGACAGGAAATGATCCTGGGGCCGAAGCTCCTGCAGTCGAGCGAGGCCAGGATCTGTCTCGCCGCCTCGACTTCCTTCACCGGATCGCCGGTCAGCGATACCCGGATCGTATCGCCGATCCCGCGGGACAGGATCGCACCGATTCCGACAGCTGACTTGATCGTACCGGCATATTCCGTTCCGGCTTCCGTGATGCCGACATGGAGCGGGAAATCGACCGCTTCCGAGACCAGCTCATGAGCGCGGATGCACATCGGCACGTCAGAGGATTTGATGCTGATGACCAGATTGTCATAGCCGGCATCCGTGATCATCCGCACTTTGTCAAGCGCGCTCTCGCAGAGGCCTTCTGCAGTCACGCCGCCGTATTTTTCCACCAGTTCCTTTTCGAGCGAACCGGAATTCACGCCGACACGGATCGGGATATTTCTTTCCTTCGCGCAGTCGACAACGGCCCGGATCCGCTCCGGTCCGCCGATATTGCCGGGATTGATCCGGATCTTGTCTGCGCCGGCTTCCATGGCGGCGATGGCCAGGCGGTAATCAAAATGAATATCCGCGACGATCGGGATATGGATCTGTTTTTTGATCTCCGCAAATGCGGCCGCAGCAGCCGGCGTATTGGCGGTGGAACGGATGATCTCACAGCCGGCGGCCTCCAGGGCAAGGATCTGTTTTACGGTCGCATCGACATCCTCCGTCTTCGTATTGGTCATGGACTGGATAGCAATGGGCGCGTCTCCGCCGATGGGCACATTCCCGATATAGATTTTTCTGGTAAGCTTTCTGTTATTCATGCAACCCCTTTCCGGCCGTTCATCAGAAACCGACGATCCTGCGGATATCATTGAACATCACAACGACCATCAAAAGCATCAGCAGTGCAAAGCCTGCCATATGCACCATGCCTTCCTTATCGGGCGGCACTGGCTTTCCGCGCAGGCCCTCAACGATCAGGAAAATGAGCCGTCCGCCGTCCAGCGCGGGCAACGGGAGCAGATTCATGATGCCGAGGTTGACCGAAAGCAGGATCGAGAGATTGAGGATGTTCAGAACGACATCCAGGATTCCTGAAGAAGCGCTTTCTTCCACGGTATCGCTGATCATGGAAACGATGCCCACCGGGCCGGACATATCACTGAGCCCCGCCGAACCGGTGAACAGCATTTTCAGGGAAACAAATGTCAGTTTGACATAATAGACGGCCTGCCGGAACGCCCCGATCAGCGTCCCGCCGATGCCGGTCTTCTCTCTGTAATAAGCAGCCTCAAAGCCAAGCACACTTGCCTCATAGAACGCAGGCGTGATCTTTGCTTCGTAAGACGTATCGTCCCTCTCATAAGTCACGGTGATCTCCGATCCGTCCGGCGGGTTCTGTGCGAAATACTGCATCAGTGCCTCGCCGGTCGCCGTCGCCGTGCCGTCCACCGCGGTAATGACGTCGCCGGCCTTCAGTCCGGCAGCCGCTGCAGGAGATCCCTCCGCCAGTTCTCCGATCTCGGCGCTTCCTGCGCCGGAATTGTAGGAAATGCCGATGCGGTAGGCTTCGTAATGCGGATCGTAGGTGACCGTATTCCGTTCGCCGTTCCGTTCATATTCCACCGTGACATCACTGCCGTCCAGCGGATCGGAGATCTGCATGAGCACGATATCACCGCCGGTCGTGATCCTGTGACCGTTGATGTTCCGGATGATATCACCGACCTGAATGCCGGCTGCTTCTGCGCCGAGACCGGCGTTCACGGAGTAGACCTTCGGCGTATTCACGCCGGCGCCCATGATCAGAAAGACGGAAAGAATGAATGCGCAGAGGATATTGAACAGCGGTCCGCCGACCACGGTCAGGATCCTCTCCCCTACCGTCTTGTTGTTGAACGCATTCGGCGCCGGATCTGCTTCATCCTCTCCCACCATCATGCAGGAGCCGCCGAACGGAATGGCCTTGACAGAGTACCTGGTCTCGCCTTTGACGGTACTGAAGATCCGGGGGCCCATGCCCACGGAAAACTCAGTCACGCCGATGCCGGCCCTTTTCGCAAAGAGGAAATGGCCCAGCTCATGCGTGATGACCAGAAAACTGAACACCAGTATGGCAATAATAATACTTACGATATTCAACCGTTTTACGTCCTTTCGTTACAGTACGATAAACTTTTACAGCGTGCCGAGATAATCATCGACCTCTTTCTGCGCCGATTCGATCTCGTCTACAGTCGGATCCTCGATCACGGTATGCCGTTCCATGGCTTCCGCGATCATATCCGTGATGCCGTGGAAGGTGATCTCTCCCTTCCGGAATCGCGCGTTCGCCCACTCATTCGCGGCATTGAAGACCGCGGGCATGCTTCCGCCCCGCCTGCCGGCAGAGATCCCGAGCGGCAGGCCCGGAAATGCCTTCGGATCCGGCTTCTCAAAGGTCAGCTCCCGGATGGCAAAGAAATCCAGTTTCTTTGTTTCCATCGGATGCCGGTCCGGATACGTCAGCGCATACTGGATCGGCAGGCGCATATCCGGTGCGCCCATCTGCGCCATGACAGCGCCGTCTTCGTATTCGACCATGGAATGCACGATGCTCTGC
>DFKM01000029.1 GCA_002373555.1 Lachnospiraceae bacterium UBA3645 | reverse complement strand
CTCTGCCGGTTGCGGGCGATCAGCGCCTCCTCCCGGGCCGGGTCCCGGACGGGCAGTCCTTTTTCCTTCTTATAGGCCGCGATCTGCCGCACGGCCTCCATGCGCCGCGCAAACAGCTCCGCCATCTGTTCATCCGTCTGATTAATGATCTTCCGGGCTTCTTCCAGCTCGTTCATCTTCTACTGTCCTTCCCCGGGCTCCGCCGGATCCCGGTTGCTCCTGCGACGGCGCATTTTTTCTTTTTCCTGCCGCCCGGAAGCCGCCCGGTCCCTCTCCCGTCTTCAGTTACCCAAAATAAATAATCCCTGCGGGCCTGAAAGTCAAGTAAAGTACGGAAAAGATACAAAGGTCTTTTCCCGGAAAAATCCCGCTAAAAAAGCATCCCCTGGCCTTAAGCCGGGGATGCCGCGTAATCCTGTCCTGTTCTTATCTCCGGTTTCGAACCTCGTTGCGCTCCAGGCGGATGGCGTTGAGCATCTCGCTGATGGCCCTGTCCGCGTCCATCAGCTGCCTGTCCACGAAATCCAGCGTATTCTTCCGCAGCTGGGTGGTTTCCTCCTGCGCCTTCTGCCGGATCTCATCGCTTTCCACCCGGGCCCTGCGCATGATATTCTCCTCTTCAATCATCTGCCGGGCCTTCTTGTCCGCGTCTTCCAGCATCCGGGCCGCCTCCGCCCGGGCCGCCTCGACGCAGGCCGTCGCTTCCTGGTTCGCCCGGTCCATCAGTGCGTTCCCCTCCTGGGTCGCCCGATCCATCAGCGCCTTGGCTTCCTGGTTTGCCTTCTCAACGGTGCTCTGGGCCTGGCTGTTGGCCTCGATCACCATCTGCTGGCCCCGGGCCTGGGCCTCCGACAGAATCTGGTTCCGCTTCTCCTCCATCTCCGTGCGGATGGTCTCCTCCTGGCGCACGATCTCCGCCGCCTTTTTCACGGTGTCCGGCAGATTTTCGTCCAGATAGCTCAGCTGCGCCTGCAAGACGCTCCGGTTCACCACGCAGTTATCGCTGTTGATCAGGGATTTTTTGGCGTTCATCAGCTCCTGCATCATCACGCGCACAGCCTTGACGCAGTTCTCCGGCCCCTTGATGTCCGAGGTCTGCGCCCGGGAAGGCCGCTCGCTCCGGGTTTCCTCCGGAGCGCTCTGCTCCTGTTCTTCCCTCTCGTCCCTGTTCTGTGATCTTCTTCTCGGTGTCTCCATCCTGCTCTCCTCCTGCCTGAAAGCTCTGGCATATTATTTCGCCAGCCGCATCAAGATTTCCTCCGCGCATTCCCGGGGAATGAATGGCCGGATATCCCCGCCAAAGGCCGCGATCTCCCGCACCGCCGAGGAGGAAATCCAGTTATACCCCTCTCCGGCCGGCATCAGCAGGGTTTCCGTCTCCGGGTTCAGCATCCGGTTCGCCTGGGCGGAAATCACCTCGCTGTCATATTCCCCGACGCCCCGGACTCCCCGGATCACAATTCTTTCGTTTTTCTCCCGCAGATAGTCCGCCAGCAGTCCGCTCCATATCTCCACCCGCACCCGAGGCTCCCCGCCGCAGGCCTTCCGAAGCATCTCCGCCCGCTCCTCCGGGGTGAAGACGCCGCTCTTGCGGATATTGACCATCACCACCACGGTGACGTGATCAAAAACTGCCGCCGCCCGGCGAATCAGGTCCATGTGGCCCCGGGTCACCGGATCAAAGGATCCCGGAATCACGCAGCTGCTCATTCTTTTGCTTCATTCCTTTCTTCGCCGGCGCAGGGGCTTTCATCCTCTCCGGCCGGCTTTGGCCGGAAAAAGGTGACCCCGCAGTACCCCCAGTTCCGGGACCGAACCGCCTCCAGCGCTTCCGCCGCCTGGATCCGGGCCTCCGCCTGATGCTCCAGCACAATCATGCTCTCCTCCGCCAGGAGGGGCAGAAGCGCCTCCGTCACCTCCCGAAGATCCGTCATGGCATAGGGCGGATCCAGAAAAACCAGGTCGAACTGCGCTCCTTCGGCCCTCAGCAGGCTTACCGTCCTGCGCCAGTCCCCCGTCAGAACCCGGGTCCGCTTTTCCTCCCGCAGGGCCTGGATATTCTTCTTCTCGATCCGGGCGGCCTCCCGGTCGTGATCGCACAGCACCGCCGTTTCCGCGCCGCGGCTCAGGGCTTCCAGGCTCAGAGCCCCGCTCCCCGCGAACAGGTCCAGCACCCGGGCGTCCAGGCACCGTCCCTGGAGCATGTTGAACAGATTCTCCCGAACCCGGTCCAGGGTGGGCCGTGTATCCCGTCCCTCCGGCGCCTCAAACCTGCGGCCCCGGTGGATTCCCGCGATGATCCTCAGCATGGTCAGTTCAGCTGCTGGGGAGTTCTGGGCTTCGCCACCCTGGCCTTTCTCTCCCGGCGTTCCTTCCTGGCGCGGGCCAGCTTGCTCTGGGCAATGCCGGTATGCACCTTCGTGCGTTCCATCGGCCCCCGCAGATATCCGGTGCCGTAGGCCAGCGCCGGCAGCAGCACCAGCAGGGGGCTCAGCCGTTCAACCGTCAGCAGCCCGTCCCGGTTCTCCGATCCTACCATGGTCACGAAGGGCATGACGGCCATCCGCACGATAATCCGCAGCACTTCCTCCTGCGTGATACCCTCCCGCACGGTATAGGCCACCAGCGCGTCTCCGATCTCGCTGCGCCGCTGATAGCTGCTCAGCCATCCGGGCAGCGCGCCGATCCCCGTCGTCTGCCTTTGGGCCGTCACCGCCAGGGCGATGGCGCAGATCAGCAGCGGAAGGGTCCCCAGAAAGCCCGTGACGTAGCCCTTCAGCGGATGGAAGCAGACCGCCTTCTCCGAGGCCGTGAAGCTCTGGCCCTTTTCCTGCCGCTGGTACAGGATCTCACCCCGGGCGACGGCGTCGGTTCCCCGGGAAATGGCGTTGCTGTACATAATCAGCAGCACCACAATCACGATCAGGGCGTTCGCCCCGATACGCAGCACGCTGTTCTGCATTCCCATGGCGCTGGATACCAGAAAGATCAGCACCGACATCAGGATCAGCACGCCGAAAAAGCCTCCCGCCTGGCCCGCCGTCCGCTCATCCACGGGCCGTCCTCTCAGAAAGGATCTGGTCACCGGCTTCACCGGCTGTTTGCTTTTGTTCGTCATTCCGCTCTCTCCTTTAAGTTTCCTTCCGTCCGCGGAGATCAGCCGCGCTCCGTCTCTCCGGCATCCACTCGTTCCACCCGCGTTCCGGAGCTCAGCAGCACCTCATAGGGGATGGTTCCGCACCAGCCCGCCAGTTCTTCGGCGGTGATCCGCTCCGCGCCGTCCTCCCCCATCAGGGTCACCGGGTCCCCCGGCTGTACCCCGGGAATCTCCGTCACGTCCGCCATCATCTGGTCCATGCAGATCCTGCCGAGGATCGGCGCCCGCTTTCCGCGGATCAGCACGCAGGCTTTATCCGACAGCAGTCTCGGATAGCCGTCCGCGTAACCGACCGGGATGGTCGCCACGCGCCGGTCCCCGTCAAGGACACGGATATGGTTATAGCTGATCCCTTCGCCGGCTTTTCTGTCCGCGATGAACACCACTTCGCTCTCCCAGGAAAGCGCCGGCATAAGATCCGCCGTCCTTTCCACTTCGTCCGACGGATACACGCCGTACAGTGCGATCCCGAGCCTGGCCATATCCGGGCAGTATTCGGGGAACCGGATCGTACCGGCGCTGTTGGCTGTATGCTTGATCGGAATATATTTCCCGCCGTCCTCGATCCTGTGCACGATATCGTCAAAGATCTCATGCTGTCTGCGGGTAAAGGAAAGATCCGCCTCATCGGCTCTCGCAAAATGCGTGAACATGCCTTCCACGCAGATGCCCGGGAGCATCTGGATCCTGCGGACCGCATCCACCGTTTCCTGCGTGGGCGCGAATCCGATCCTGTGCATGCCTGTATCGAGTTTGATATGAATGTAGGCGTTCCTGCCGAGTTCCGCTGCCGTCCTGGATATTTCCACTGCATCGGCTTCCTTGAAGACCGTCATCCGGATCCTGTTCGAGATCATCTCGCGATAGTCTTCCTTCCAGCTGTAGCCGAGGATCAGGATCGGCAGACGGATCCCCGCCTCCCGGATCTGCATGGCTTCCGCCGCGCATGCGACGGCCAGAAAATCTGTCTTTTCCTGCAGTCTTTCCGCGATCCTGACGGCACCGTGTCCGTAGGCATTCGCCTTGACGACCAGACATCTGCGCACTTCTTTGGAAAGCCCGCCCGTCAGGGCATCCAGATTATGTTCTATTGCCGAAAGATCCACCTTTACCGAGGTTCTTTTTGTAAATCGCATCTTGCTGCTCCTTATAAGGATCTTAATATATCGCCTGCCATCACAGCGCGTTCCCCGAGCTTTTTCGCCGCCCGGTCACCGGCGCATGCATGCATCAGTACGCCGAGACACGCTGCCCGCGAAGGATTGAATTTCTGCGCCAGAAGCCCGCCGATGATGCCCGAGAGCACATCTCCGCTGCCGCCGGTCGCCATGCCGGAATTGCCGCAGGTATTGATGCAGATATCGCTTCCCGCGGAAGAAGCGATCACGGTCCTGGCATCCTTCAGGACGAGCGTCACCGGGAACCTGGCCACAAAATCCGCCGCCGCCTTCACCGGATCCGCCTTGATCTCGGCGATATCCTTTCCCGTCAGCCTGCTCATCTCGCCCATATGCGGCGTCAGGATATGGTTCGGCGTCAGCTGGTCCATCAGCGCCTTTTTCTCCGCCAGCATATTCAGGCCGTCCGCATCGATCACGACAGGCTTTTTGGAATACTGCAGGATGTACCGCAGGAAACGTCTGGACTGCTCGCAGATCCCCAGGCCCGGGCCGATGACCACGGAGGACGCCGCTTTCAGCATTTCATCCATCTTCTCCGGCGAGAATTCATTTTCCCGATAGCTGGTAAGCACTGCTTCCGGAACGGATGTCTGCAGGATCTGCCGGTTGCATTCCGGCGAAAGGATCTGCACCAGACCCGCGCCGGAGCGGTACGCCGAACTGCCCGCAAGCACGGCAGCGCCGGCCATATCATACGATCCGGCGACAACGAGCACGCGGCCGAAGGTGCCCTTGTGTCCGTCAGCCGGGCGGTCCTTCAGCACATCCAGATCAGATTCGTCCAGCGCAAAGATCCGCTGGTCCTTGCTGTCCTGCACGAGCGGCAGGATACCGATATCGCTCACGATCGTTTCTCCGGAATACTCTGTCCCGGGATACAGTACATGACCGATCTTCTTATAGGCAAAAGTGACGGTCAGATCGGCTTTCACCGCGCATCCCATCACGGCGCCGGAATCCGCATTAATCCCGGTCGGGATGTCCACGGCGCACACAAAAGCGCTGCTGTCATTGATGAGCCGCACCGCTGCTGCGGTCTTGCCCTGCAGTTCTCTCGCGAGCCCGATGCCAAGCATCGCATCCACGATCAGATCCGTATGCTCCATATGCAGCTGCTCTCTGTCCGGCAGTTCGGGCGTCACCGGGATGTTCAGCTTCTGCAGGATCTTGTACTGGGTCAGCCACTCTTCCGTGGCATGGGCGCGGTTGCCTGTCACGGTCACCCGGACATCGTCGCCCGCGAGTTTCAGCATTCGCGCGACCGCAAGCCCGTCCGCGCCGTTATTCCCGGTCCCGGCAAAGACAAGCGCCTTGATCTGCCCGGTCCTGCGTTTTTTGATCTCTTCAAATACACTGAGTGCCGCCCGCTCCATCAGAACGAGGGAAGGCACACCGATATTCCGGATCGTCCGTCTGTCGGCCTCCTTCATGGCGGCTGCGCCAAGCAGTTCTTTCATAATACCTCCCATGCGTGTCCGCAGGCTGTGATCCTGCAGGCATTATACAGTAAAACGGCGGGAACCGCATCGGTCCCGCCAGAATTCAGTTATCTTTATTGAGCTTGTAGGAAAGCTGCATCAGGCTCTCGATCAGGTTGACATTCTCCACATAAACATCCTCCGGTACTTCCAGATCCTTATGTGCAAAATTCCAGATCGCCTTCACGCCGCAGGAACAGATCAGATCCGCCATCTTCTGCGCTTCCGCCTTCGGGATCGCAAGCGCGGCAATGTCGATCTCGTTGTTCTGAAGAAACTCCTGCAGTTCCTCCATCGGCATGACATTGATCCCGCGGACCTGCTTGCCGATCAGGGCCGGATCGATATCGAAGATGCCCCGTACAAGGAAGCCGCGGTTCTCAAAGCGGGTATAACCGGCCAGTGCTCTGCCCAGATTGCCGCCGCCGATGATCACGATATTGTGCGTCCTGTTGAGCCCCAGGATGCGGCCGATCTCATCCTTCAGGTAAACGACATTGTATCCGTAGCCCTGCTGGCCAAAGCCGCCGAAGTTGTTCAGATCCTGACGGATCTGGGACGCGGTGACCTTCATCCTGCGGCTGAGTTCCTCGGAGGAAATGCGCTCCACGCCTTCTGCTTCCAGTTCCTGGAGGTAGCGGAAATACCTGGGAAGTCTTTTGATTACCGCTTTGGAGATCTCTCTTCCTGCTGCCAAATTCACCATTCCTTTCTCTGAAATATCTCTTATTATTATAAAAATCAGCAGATAATTTGTCAATCGTAAAAAGGGGACCGGCCGCCGGATCCATGCTTCCGCTGCCTTCCCGAAACATGCTTGACAGGCAGATTCCCGCATGGATAATGGAAGTAACGATATGGCTGACTGCCCATCAGACTACAGGAGGAACGGACATGCACACCATCCTGATCAAACATGCATCCGTCGCCGACGGAACAGGCAAAGACATCCGGACCGCGGATCTGCTGATCTGCGACGGCATCCTGCAAGAAGTCGGAACCATCGACGCCCCTGCAGCGGAGACGATCGATGCCGGGGGGCTTCTGGCTGCGCCGGCTTTTATCGATATGCACACCCATTCCGATGAAACGCTGCTGATCGACAAAAGCGGTGCCTCCCATCTGCGCCAGGGTGTTCTCACGCAGGCGGTCGGTAACTGCGGCTATTCCGCGGCGCCCATGCGGGGCAGGGCCGATCTGCGGAGAAACATCTATGGGTATGTGGAAGCAGACCGCGAATTCGGTCCGTGGGAGAATTTTTCCGATTATCTCACGGAACTCGATGCCGGTCTGTACGGCCGCGCAGTGTCCTATGTCGGTCACGGTGCGCTCCGGAGCTGTGTCATGGGATACGAAAAACGGCCGGCATCAGCAGAAGAGATCCGCCGTATGTGCGATCTGCTGTCCGCATGTATGGAGCAGGGCGCGCTCGGGCTCTCAAGCGGGCTGGAATACTTCCCCGGAAATGCGGCTGCACGCGAGGAGATCCTGGCACTCTGCCGCGTTGTTGCAAAATATGGCGGCCTGTACGCGACGCACGTTCGGAACCGCGACGTACACTATGAAGCAGGCTTTCAGGAAGCGATCGACACTGCTTATCAGACCGGCGTCCGGCTCCAGATCTCACACGCCGTGCCGAAATACGGTGTGCCTGCAGGAGGCGCGGAAAAGGTGCTGTCGTGGATCGACCGGGCATCCGCGGATATCGATATTGCCTTTGACGTCATCCCCTACACCTGGGGTTCTGCCGTCATGCGCTCGATCCTTCCGCCGGATCTTCTCGCGCTTCCGGTCGGTGAACTGACGGAAAAGCTGCGGGAGCCCTCCGTCCGAGACCGCCTGTACCGGAAAAAAGATTATTTCTGGCGGCTGATCACCGACCGGAAATTTGAGGAGATCAGACTGTATGATTCCGTGCACGCGAAGGAATTCGAAGGGAAAACGTTCGCGGAGATCGGCCGGATCCTGGATACCGATCCGCTGTATGCCATGCTGGATGTTCTCCTTATGGAAGGAAGCGAAATGGGCAGCACCATGATGCTCGGCCATTTCAAAAGCGCAGACGACTTGAAGCTGATGATGCGGCATCCGCTGGCCTCTGTGATCTCCGATTCGACGGCACTGAACAGGAACGGCCTCCTCGGGAAGCTGAACTGGGCCGAAGGATGCTACGGCTGGGTGCCGGAGCTCTTCCGCAGCTTTGTCCTTTCGGATCCTGTTCTTACGCTCCCGGAAGCGATCCGTAAGATCACCATGGCACCGGCAGACCGGCTTGGGCTTGCGAATACCGGCAGGCTGCTGCCCGGTGCTTCCGCCGATCTCCTTCTTTTGGATCTGCAGCAATTCGCGGAATCCGGCCGGAACAGGGAATATGCCTGCGGCGTGAAGCTGCTCCTTAAGGGAGGCGTACCGGTGATCCGGAACGACGAGATCCTGCCTGTTCGCTGACATGATCCATTTGTGATCTAAGGTACCGGAAAAATTCGTCCGGTACTTTTTTATTGCTTATTGCATCATCTTAAGAAGGATGTTATGATGATATATGACTGATATATTATAACTTTCAGTCGTGAATATGACGTTTTTACCTGGCACAAGGAGGATAAAGAAATGCTGTCAGCGCAGGAAAAAGAACAACTGAAAAGCAGACTGGAAGCATCCCTGAACGAAGAATACGCTGTCGAATTCTTAAGTTCGCTCATGCGTATGCCGAGCGAGACCCTGAAGCCGGCTTATGCGCAGGAGCTTGTCGCCGCGAAAATGCGTGAACTTGGCTTTCAGACCGATCAGTTCCCGTGCTATGTGGACGAGATCCGTGATCTGCCGGATTTCTTTCACGCGGAAGGAAATGACGTATACCGCCCGGATATCCTGAATCTGGTCGGCGTGAAGGCAGGTGCCGCCGAAGCACCCGGCAATGCGCTTATGATCCATGCGCACATCGATACCTCTCCTTCTTTTCCGGGTATCTGTTCCCCTGAAAATGTCCATCAGGAAGGCCGCCGGCTGTACGGCCTCGGCGCCTGCGATGACAAAGGCGGCATCGCGACCATGATGATGGCGGCTGAAACAGTCCTGAAGGAATACGGCCCGCTGGACGGAAAGCTCACGCTGATGAGCACCATCGGCAAAAGAGGCGCGATCGGTACGCTCACCGCGTGCCTGACAGGCTACGGCGGAGACGGTGCCGTCTATCTGCATCCTGCGGAGACCGGGCACGGACTGAAAGAGATCAAAAACTATTCGATGGGCACCACCGATCTCATTCTGACCGTTACCGGCAGAAAAGGAAAAGACTTTGACGAGACCGATACCAGCGATATCAGCGCGGTCTTAAAAGGCGCGGAAACCGCACTGGCCGTACGGAAATGGGATGATGCCAGACGGAAAACACATCATTTTACGGACGGCACGTTCGCGGGAACGCCGAATACCCACACCGATATCTTTAACGCTTATGCCTCGGAAATGACCCAGGATGACGTCACCGAATACAAGCTGCATATCCGGGTGCTTTTCGGGCTCGGCGAAACGCCCGAAAGCGTGCGGAACGAACTCGATCAGTGGCTGAAGGACACCTTCAGAGACGATGAATGGATGACTGCCCATCCTGTCCGGATCACCTTAGGAGAACGGCAGGGGACACCGATCACCGTGCCCCGCAGTGATCCGATCGTTCAGACCCTGGAAGCGAATATCACCCGGATCAAGCATTTCGATGATTTCATTTATCAGTACCACGGGACCAGCGATATCCGGATGCCGGTCATCTACGGAAAGACGCCCACGGTCGGGGTCGGCGCCCTCTGCGGCGGACTGAATCCCGGAACAGATGAGGAATGGATCGATATCGACGATTATATCGACGGCATCAAAGTCATCATGGGCGTGATCGTCGACTGGTGCCTGTGATCACCCGGGCGGACGGTCTTCGCGATCCGTTTCCGTAAAATCAGATCTCGGACCATAAAAAAGCCTTCCGGCGGACCGGAAGGCTTTTTTATTATGTTCGTCTGTTCAGTATTGATGCACGGATCAGATTATTCGTAGGAATGTCCAAGCAGACCTTCGATGTTCTCTTTTCCGAATTCGCCTTCATACTGCTTGTAGATCTCGATTGCCTTCTCCTGGAAAGGAGCTCTGTCGGGATGGGTGATGTTCACGCCTTTGGCTTCGAGCTCGGCAAGAGCATCTTCCTCAGACTGCGCATATTTTTCTCTCTCGGATACGAGCATGTCCGCTACGCACTCCTCAAGAACTGCTCTCTGGGAATCGGTCAGGTTGTCATAGAACTGCTTGTCCATCAGGACAGGGCAGACGACCTCGAGCCATCCTACGATTGCCCAGTTGGGAGCGACTTCATAGAAAGCCTTTGCAAGATAGTTGGTGTTCGCAGCTTCAGCGCCGTCCAGAACGCCGGACTCAAGAGCGGTGTACAGCTCATTGTAAGCCATGGGCATGGAGGCAGCACCGAATGCAGCCATACCGGCCAGCTCAACGGTGGATTCCTGTGTACGGATCTTCAGGCCCTTGATGTCATCCATGGATTCGATGGGCTTCTTGACGGTCATGATGTGACGGGTACCCATATCGAACCATCCGAGAAGCTGCAGGCCCTGCTCTGCGCACTTGTCAACGAAGGTCATGCCGACGGTATCCAGTGCGTTGTACAGCTGCTCCTTGCTTTCGAACAGCATCGGAAGGGAGAAGATGCCGACTTCGGGAACGAAGTTGGAAAGAACGGCGTTCGCGGGGTCTACCATCTGTACGGTGTGCAGCTGCAGGCCTTCCACAACGTCACGCTCGGAACCGAGCTGGTTGTCGGGATATACTTCAACCGTCATGTTTCCGCCGGACTTGGCAGCAACAGCCTCTGCGAACTCATAAGCAGCTACGCAGGCAGGCTCGGTGGCGGCGTGGGACAGAGAGAATTTGATGGTTACAGGATCGCCGTCGATTGCGACAGCCTCAGCAGCTTCGGTCTCGGCTGCGGCTTCGGTCTCAGCGGGAGCTTCGGTCTCGGCTGCGGGAGCCTCGGTCTCAGCGGGAGCTTCAGTTTCGGGTGCGGCTGCTTCAGTCTCAGCGGGAGCTGCGGTGGTCTCAGCCGGTGCAGAGCTTGATCCGCAGCCTGCAAGGGCAGCGATCATAGCCAGTGACAGTAACAGTGCCAATGTTTTCTTCATAATTGATCCCTCCTTTAGATCTTATGAATTGTTTTATCAGAACCGGCCCGCCTCCTTTACGGGGCCGGCTGTGATCCCCATTTACTTAGCCAGTGCCGGCAGCCACAGATACGCCTGCGGCAGATACGTCGTGAACAGCAGTGCGATCAGCATGAAGCCGATGACCGGCAGGCAGAAAGGAACGACTTCCTTGATCGTCTTTCCGGTCAGTCCGCAGGAAACGAACAGCGTCGCGCCGTACGGCGGTGTGACATATCCGATCGCCAGGTTGACGCAGACGATCGCGCCGAAATGAACCGGATCGATGCCGAATGCCGTCGCAACCGGGAAGAAGATCGGCATCAGAACAATGATGGCCGTAAAGCTCTCCATGAACATACCGACGATAAACAGTACGATATTCAGGAAGATAAGGAAAACAAATTTACTGTGTACATGTGCCGTCATGAAAGCGGTGATCAGTGCCGGGATCTGCTTCGCGGTAATGAACCAGGAGAAAATGTAGGCAGCAGATGTGATGATGATGATCATCGAGGCGCTTTCAGCCGACTTCAGGAACAGTCTCGGAAGATCCTTTATGGTGATCTCGCGATAAATGAACAGGGATACGATCAGCGCATACAGAACGGCTACGCCGGCACCCTCGGTCGCGGTGAAAACGCCGCCCACGATACCGAAGATGATCAGGAACGGAAGACCGATGCCGGGCAGCGCCGACCAGGTCTGCTTCAGGGCTACCTTGAAGTTGAACTTTGTGGTCGCCGCATAAGCTTCTCCTCGTCTGGATGCGTGAATATAAGAGTAAACCATCAGGCAAAGTCCCACGATAACGCCGGGAATAAATCCTGCCAGGAATAATTGTCCTACGGATGTATTGGTGGAATATCCGATCAGGACCATCAGGATGCTGGGCGGGATGATCGGGCCGATCGCGCCCGCACCGGCCTGCAGCACGGTCGCAAAACGCATATCATAACCCTTGTCGCGCATCAGCGGCATCAGGATGGAACCGACAGCAGCGGTATCGGCTGTCGAAGAACCGGAAATGCCGGCGAAGACCATTGATCCCAGAACACAGACCATGGCGAGACTTCCCTTGATCCATCCTACCCACGCCTGGGCGAAGTCGATGATCCTCTTGGACAGTCCGCCTTCATCCATCAGGTTGCCTGCGATCATGAAAAGCGGGATCGCCATGATGGGCCAGGAATCCAGGCCGGTGAACATACGCTGCGGGATCAGCACGAGCGGGAAATTTCCGTCTATGATGATAGAGAGGGTCGTTCCCATTCCAAGCCCGACCGCGATCGGCGCGCCGATGATGAACAGAAAAAGAATACTTCCGAACAAAATAGCTATCATGGATCAGACCTCCTCTCCTTTTTCTTCTGCAGGATCATTCGGATTCCCTGTACGCAGGAACCGGATGAACCGGATGATGGTCTCCATCAGGATCAGTGCGCCGCCGACAGGAAGCGCGGAATACACATAGACCATCGGAAGCCGGACGGCCGGGGATGTCTGTCTGCCTGCATTCTGGGCAACCTGAATCCCGAAATAAAATACGATGGCAAAGAATACGAGGGTCGCGACCAGGGCAATCAGATCGGTACACCATTTGGCTTTCTTCGGCAGCATGGCTGTAACGATATCAATTGCCAGATGACCGCCTTTCCTCATGACCACTGCGCCGCCAAGCATGACCATCCAGATCTGAAGATAACGGCATATTTCTTCGGACCACATCAGCGGATGGTTAAACACATATCTTGCAAAAACCTGCATGATCACGAACAATGACAGCAGCATGATCACGATAATGACTGCCAGATCATTGATCTTTCGGATTACTTTAATGATAGCCATTCCATTCCCTCCCTGGTTTCCTGCTGCGGTCCGGCACCGGACGGCACCGGACCGCCTCCTGTTTTACGGGATGCGGATCATCCCGCGAAGCTTCTGTCAGATCTTTCTCTCCAGACCTGTTCTCTCATAATAGGAATCCGGGATATCCTTGGGATCTTTGTACATCACCATAACGCACTTGCCGTCTCCGCCGACCTTCGGAACATCCATGATGAACAGCGGCCATCCGAACCACTTGTACCATCCGAACTCCCACATCGTGGTGCAGTTCAGGCAGTAGCACTGGAAGCCTTCACGGTCGTAGCAGCGATGGTCGGGACCGTCCAGCGTAACAACGGGATCGGTGCACTCGGTGGTCAGCCATCCGCCGGAGTTGCAGCGCTTCAGCGTAAAGGTGATCTTCTCCTCATCCTCTTCCCAGATCTGATCCTCATTGTCATGCAGACCAGCCCACAGAACGGCACGGTTCGTCAGGAACTCATCCATCGGGAAATCCTTGTAGGTCGCCTTGCCGGCCTTGAAGTCCTCGATCCAGCCCTGGAGACAGGGGGGATAGCACCACAGCGCATAGTCCTCGCCCCACTCGAAGATCGCTTCATCGGGAGCATACTTCTTGAAGTTCTTCAGTGTCTGGTTGACCCAGCGGACGCCGAAATGATGGAATGCCTGCTTCTTCGCACATACTACTTCGTATGCGGCAAGGGCTCTTTCCTTATCACCCTTTTCGATCGCATCCTTCAGTTCATCAATGGGACGGATCGCATCAATGTTGCGGACTCTTTCGAGTTCTTTTGTGTACATTCTTTTTTCCATCGGCATGGTGTTTACTCTCCTTTGCTTTTCATGATGGTATGATTTCCGGGAGACCGCGGATCCGGTCTCCCGTGTTGCGGTTCTTACCAGGCGGTCTTTACGCCGTATTTCTCATCGTCCTTGATCGGGAAGGTGACTTCCTGATGCAGATCGGAAGACTGATAGATCGCACGGATGAACTCCAGGGTTCTGCGTCCTTCTCTTCCGTCGACAGCGGGTGCTCTGTCTTCTTTAATGGCCTGGATGAAGTCTTCCAGTTGCTCTTTGTGCAGCTGCCATGCGGTATAGCCTGCGCCGGAAGCGGTATCGCCGGAATCTTCCTTTTCTCCGGTCAGATAATCCGCCTCATTGTCGCCTTCGACCTTCCATTCCACGATCTTCTCTTCCACGATCTTGATGGTGCCCTTCTCACCGTGGATCTCGATGTGTCTCGGATAGCCGGGACGTACCGCGGAGGAGCTGATGCAGCTGCCGAGGGCGCCGTTCTTCAGCTTGAACACGGCATTGGCAACATCGTCAACTTCGATATCGGGATGCAGCGTGGTCATATAATTGCCGTACAGACGCTCTACATCGCCGACCAGGAACAGCATCAGATCGATGAAATGCACGGTCTGGCTGATCAGAGAGCCGCCGCCCTCGCCCTTCCAGGTGCCTCTCCAGGCGCCGGAGGCATAATATTCATCGGAGCGGAAGCACTTGCCGGAGCAGTCAACGGAAAGAAGCTTTCCGAGACGGCCTTCGTCAATGGCCTTTTTGATCATCACGGCTTCCGGCATGAAACGATACATAAAGATGACACCGAATTTCACACCGTATTTCTCACATGCGGCAATCATTCTGTCCGCGGCATTGCAGTCCACGGAGATCGGCTTTTCGCACATGACATGCTTGCCTGCCTTTGCAGCATCCACGACCATCTGCTCATGCAGGAACGGCGGCGTCACGATGCAGACAGCATCGACATCGTCTCTCGCAAGCAGATCGTGATAATCCGTATAATAGTCTTTGATTCCATACTCTTCACAAACTTTTTTGCAAACATCCTCCACTACGTCGCAGAACGCCACGACTTCAGCATCATCCATGTGCGCAATCGCTCCCAGATGCAGGGGACCTGCCATACCGCCGCCGATAATGCCGAATCTCATTTTTTCGCTCATAGCCATCTTTCCTTTCTTATATGAAAATGTTTGTATGAGATACCAGTGTGAATATACGATATATCTCGTCACTTGTATACTTCTCATATATCACTGATATATCTGACATTATTTTATCACATTTTGCACCATTCCGCAACATTTTTTGTTTGATTTTTATCAAATCTGAACAGAAATTCTTCCGGCTGCCGAAAAACGCGCTGTTTTAATGAAAATCCGTGCTTTTGCACGCTGCCACGGCAGAGTGTTCCCTACAAACATTAAAAAATTTTTCAAAGATATGGGTGTTCTTCTGAATTCTGATATATCACGAATGCATTTTCTGTTTTGCAACAACAAAAAGAACAGCCGGAAAAGACGTTTCCGGCTGTTCTTTTGATATTGCCTGCGTATTTCGTTATATTGTATCGCTATTATTTGATCTTTCCGATCGTATCAAAGCGCTCATAAGCAACCTTCACGGCGTTGATCACGCTGGAGCGGAAACCGCGGTCCTCCAGCTCCTTGACGGCATACATCGCGGGGCCCCCGGGGGAACAGACTTCATCCTTGTACTGTTCCAGATGCTTGTCATTCGACAGGAACAGCTGGATCGCACAGTTGATGCCTTCCAGCGCGAGCTTTCTGGCCTGCGGACGAAGCAGTCCGTTGTATACCGCACCATCCGCCAGGGAATTCGCGAACATGGCGATGATGCTGGGGGAAGTCGATGTCAGGATGCAGCCGGCTGTGAACATGTTGGGCGGCAGGCTCTCAAAACCACCGGACTCTCTGAGGATATATTTGAACTCGTCCTCCTGCTCCTTCGTATAGGTATCACGCTGCTCGATGATGGTAAAGCCTTTTCCGATCAGGCAGGCGGTGTTCGGCAGGATACGGATCACGCTCAGCTCATCCGTGGTAAGCCCCAGGACATCATAATAGGTCTGCACTTCCACGCCGGCAGCGATGGAGATGATGACCTTCTTCTCTCCTCTGTCGCGGCATGCTTCAAATGTCGGCTTCACACCGTCCAGAACGCCCTTTAAGAACTGCGGCTTGACTGCGAACAGAAGGTATTCTGCGCCCTCGACCGCCTCATCATTGGTGTCGACATAAACGCAGCCGAGTTCTGCAGCCAGCTTCTGCGCCTTCTCTTTCACGATATCCATCACGATGACTTCCTGCGGGTCAATGCCCTTGCAGGCCGAAGTGGAAAGCGCCGTTCCCATGACGCCGCCGCCGATAAATGCGATTTTTTTCATGATCAGTAAGTCCTTTCTTTTTTGTTGTCAGAGCCGGTCTCACTGATTCCGCAGATACCGCGGCGGTCAGCGAGGACAGCTTAATTAATAAATTTCCGCCGGAAGCTCAAGACATGGCTGCGCTGCACAGTGACCAGCTCCGCCGTGGCTTCTTCCTTAATATACTTCAGGATGCTTTCATGCTCCTCAAAATTCAGATCGTCCACGGAGGATGCATTCAGCTTGTTTAAGAACAGCAGCCGGATACTGAGATCCTGGTAGTTGTTCATGGCCTTCTCCAGGAACGGGTTCCTGGTCATGCCGGAAATGACCCTGTGAAAGCTGCGGTCCAGCACGACTCTCTTATAGGGATCCCGCTCTTCCCGGATCTGCTCGAAGACCTCCGTCAGCTTCTCGATGTCCTCCTCCGTACGGTTCTTGACCGCAAGCTCGGATTCAAGCGGCACCAGTGCAAGGCGCATCTGATAGACGGATTCCACATCCTGGATCGAAATGTCATTGACCAGAATGCACTGTCTGGGAATGATCTTGATAAAATCCTCCCACGCCAGCCGGTTCAGTCCCTCCCGGATCGGTGTGCGTCCGAGCTGCAGCTGTTCCATCAGGCTGGTCTCGGAAAGCGCTTCCCCGGGCTTGAGCTGCGCCGTGACGATCATCATCTTCAGTTTTTCATAGGCTATGTCACTATCTCTCATCTCTCTCTTCTCCTGTTATAGGGTAAAACTTTACGTCCATACAGTATAACCGCGAAAAGACCGGGATGCAAGATTTCTGGTCTGTTCGAATTTTAAAACTCGTATTCAGACCAGTGCCAGTGCCTCTTCATATGCTTTCTCCTTCGTGATGCCGTAATGCCATACTCTGGCGATCGCATCACAGAGCGGAAGCGGATCGTTTTCTCCGTACATGATATTTCTGCACAGAAGTGTTCCACGGATATTGTCATGCTCCCCGATATGGCAGGTATATTCGTCAAGGATCGCCATCGGTTCGCTTTCGATCTCGTCCGGCACCACCAGCACCGGGCCCGTCGTAGCCGATACGGGAACCGCATACTCATGGTTCAGCGGAACCTCCTGCCATTTGCCGACACCGCGGCAGCCAAGCCCGCTCACTACGCCGACCGCCTTGCACAGGCTTTCGGAATCGGTCCGCATGACGAGCTTTCCGTCGACCGTGTTGAAGTAGAGCGTCTCGATAAAGATGGGCAGACCGGCCTTTTCACATTCGTTCACTGCATCGGCCAGATACCGCAGCTGGAAACGGCTCTTCTCGTCGTCCGGATTGATCCGGATCATGAATTTCACGCCGTCCATATGCAGCTTCTGCAGCCGTTCCACGGTATAGCAGGCAGGCAGATCATCCATTTCCCAGCAAGAGCCCTTCAGACCGCCGCGGTTCACCGTACCGATCAGCATCTTCTTTTTCAGGACATCCTTTCCGCCGGCCGCTTTCTGCAGACGGTTCAGAAGAATGATATCCTCGATCACGTCCGCGGTTCCCTCCAGACCGTCGACCTCATCGCTCTGCAGTTCCCGGAACAGTCTGGTGATGTATTCTCTGCGGTTGGAAAGTCCGATGGGATTTCCCTTGTACTCGTTGATCATGCGCGCATTATGATCTGCCGCCGCGAAAACAAGCTTCTCGTTGGGAAAGCCGACCGGCGTGCGGTCTTTCATCTCTTCCTCAATATATTCCGGATGGAATGCCTTCATGCGGTTGAGCTCCCGGAATACTTCATCGCCAAGATAAGAACGATAGTCCCAGCCCATAATTCTTTCCTCCTTATAACGCTTTAAAAACAACTGCCACGGTCCGGATATCTTTCTGATATTCTACTAATATATTACAGCGGTATGGTGATAATGGCAAGCAGATTTTGATAATTTACAGTGCGACAATGATCGGTCTGTGGTAATTCTTCGGCAGGAAAGTGTTGATCAGATCTGCGGTCTTCATCCGGATATGCGTGGTATGGGTACCCGTATTGCAGGCGAACCATTCCGCATCCGCCACTTCCTTGTCGATCACGACCTGCACATCGTCATCCTCGTCATTCAGGATGCTCATGACGGAGGCATTGCCGGGCGTGACGCCGAGGACCTTTTCCATGCTCTCCGGCGGTGCGAACGATACCCTGGAGCATCCCACTTTATCACAGAAGGTTCTTGTATCGAACCCCTTGTCGGCCGGCAGCACAAGAAGATAGAATGACGTCTTCTTCCTGTTGCACAGCACGATCGTCTTGCGGATCTCTGCGCCGAGTTTTTCAGAGATCGGAACACAGTCTTCCATGGCATCCACCGGATCATTATCGACACGTGTGAATTCGATTCCGAGCTTTCCGAGTGCCGCATAGGTCTTGTTTTCAAGATCTCCGCGCTTCTCTTCCGGCGCACCTTTAAAGACTTCACTGATGAACATATGCAATACCTCCTTACGACGGATCTTTTTCGTATATCCTGGATATATCAGAACTTATGATGATTTTAATCCTTCCCTGCGTATGCTGTCAATCGGAACTTTACACTGTCCTCCGCTGCCGCGCCCCTTGCGAACAAAAGGGAAATCATTTATAATCCCGTAAGAATAACCGGACGGAGAAAGTCATGATACTATCTGCAAATCATCTGGAAAAATCATTTGACGGAGAGACGCTGTTTTCAGAGGCTTCTTTTCGTATTGACGATAAAGACAAAGCTGCCGTCGTCGGCAGCAACGGTGCCGGCAAGACCACCCTTCTGCGCATCATCATGGGCGAGCTTTCCGCCGATGCCGGCGAGGTCGTCATCGCCAGAGGAAAGACGATCGGTTATCTGTCCCAGCATCAGGGGCTGTCGGATGACTGCTCCATTTACGATGAGATCCGCAAGGCGAAAGCGGATGTGCTGGCCATGGAGGAATCCATCCGGGATCTCGAACAGCGGATGAAGGAAGCTTCCGGCGATGCACTTTCCGCCATGATGGAGGAATACAGCCGTCTGAATCACGAATTCGAACTGCGGGACGGCTACGCGGCCCGCAGTGAAATGACCGGCGTGCTGAAAGGCATGGGCTTTTCCGAGGACGAATTTGACAAGCGCTGCGGGAAGCTTTCCGGCGGCCAGAAAACGCGCGTCGCCCTGGCAAAGCTCCTTCTGACAAAGCCGGACTGCATTCTGTTGGACGAGCCCACGAACCATCTGGACATCAGCTCCATCCAGTGGCTTGAGGGCTATCTGCGCTCCTATCCCGGCGCCGTGATCGTCGTGGCGCATGACCGGTATTTTCTCGACCGGATCGCCGACAAAGTGATCGAAGTCGACGGCGGCAGGGTGACCGAATACAAAGGCAATTACTCCGCTTATGCCGCGCTCAAGAAACGCCAGCGGGAAGATGCGCTGAAAGCCTACATGAACCAGCGCCAGATGATCAAACACCAGGAGGAAGTGATCGAAAAACTCCGCTCCTTCAACCGCGAGAAATCGATCAAACGCGCCGAGAGCCGTCAGAAGATGCTGGATAAGGTGAAGCGGCTGGATAAACCGGCCGGACCGGAGGACAAGATGGTCTTAAAGCTTTCCGCCCATGAAGAGAGCGGGAAGGACGTCCTGGTGATCGAAGGACTCTCCAAATCCTTCGGCAGTCACACGCTGTTTTCCGATGTCAACATCCATATCCGCCGCGGCGAGCGTGTAGCGATCATCGGCGACAACGGCACCGGCAAGACCACGCTCTTAAAGATCATCACCGGTCTGACCGATGCGGACGCCGGCACGCTGACGCTGGGCTCCAAAGTGGAGATCGGCTACTACGACCAGGAGCAGCAGCTGCTGACAGACGAAAACACACTGTTTGAAGAGATCTCGAACGCCTATCCGGATCTGACCAATACCACGATCCGCAATACGCTGGCATCCTTCCTGTTCACCGGAGACGATGTATTCAAGCCCGTTTCCGCACTTTCCGGCGGAGAGAGAGGCAGACTTTCTCTCTGCAAGCTCATCCTGTCGGATTACAATTTTCTGATCCTCGATGAGCCGACGAACCACCTGGACATGCCGTCCAAGGAAGTACTGGAGAATGCGCTCTCCTCCTATGAGGGCACGCTTCTCTATGTCTCGCATGACCGTTATTTCGTCAACCAGACCTGCACGCGGATCCTGGAGCTTTCGGGCGGACAGTTCACCGAATATCTGGGGAATTACGATTATTATCTGGAAAAGAAAGAGAACATGGTCCGGCCGGAAGCAGCGTCCGCCGGCACGGCTGCACAGCCGGAGACTGCCGCCGGCGCCCTCGACTGGAAGCAGCAGAAGGAGGAGCAGGCCCGGAAGCGCAAGACCCTTAATGATATCAAAAAAACGGAAGCGGCCATCGAAGAACGCGAAAGCCGTTCCGCTGAAATAGACGAGCTGCTGACGCACGAGGATATTTTCACGAATGTCAGCAGACTGATGGAACTGAATTCCGAAAAAGAAAAGCTCCAGGAGGAACTCATGGAGCTGATGGAGAAATGGGAGGAACTCCTGTCAGAGGAATAAATGCCGCAGCAGGATGTTCGCCCCGATCAAGATCAAAATGATCCCGCCCGCAGTAAGGGCGTTCTTTCTGAGGAGCTTCGCGGCTCCTTTTCCTATTTTCAGGCCGGTCATGCAGATCCCGAAGGTCACGGCCGCAATGATGCATGGACAGAGGAAAGCCTCCAGCGCCGTATAATCCGCCATCGTAAAGCCGACCGAGAGCGCATCCATGGAGGTCGCCAGCCCCTGTACGATCAGCACGCCGGCGGTCAGTCTGCCGGCTGCGTCCGCAGTCTCTTCTTCCCGCGAATCCTTTAACATTCCGCCGCCTATGTAAAGCAGCAGCAGGAACGCGATATACGGGATCAGCCCCGTAAACCACGCAAACAGATCCATCAGCAGGTGCACAAAGATCCAGCCGATGACCGGCATCAGGAACTGAAATCCTGCGTATGTTCCTGCCACTGCGCAGCTCTTCCGCATGCCCATGTCCGGCTCCTGCAGAGAATTGACCATGGAAACACAGAAAGCATCCATGGCTAATCCCACGCCGAGAAGTATGCTGTTGATTGTAAATGTCAATGCTTCCATAGGATCTCATCAAGCGCTGCGATCAGCTTTTCATTGTCTTCATGTTTTCTTACCGCGACCCTGTAGTACCCTTCCGAAAGGCCGTGATAATCGCTGCAGCCTCTGATCAGGATCTTCTTTTCGATCAGCTTTTCCGCAAGTCCGGGTTCTCCCCTGAACAGGAAGAAATTCGCTTCCGACGGGAATACCGTAAAGCCCAGTGCCTTCAGGTTCCTGGCCAGATACGGTTTTTCCTCCCGCAGGAACTCCCGGAAACGTTTCAGATACTGCCTGTCATCGCAGGCGGCCTGGGCGGCCCACTGCGCCGGCAGCGATACGTTCCACGGCTGGATCATGTCCCGGAGCGCCCAGATACCGGCCTTGTCCGCGCCGATCATATAGCCGAACCGGAGCCCGGCCATTGCATGGCTTTTCGTGAACGCACGCAGAATGATCAGTCCGGGATGATCCGAAAGCTTTTCCGTAAGATCGTATTTGATCCGGTTCTCGCAGCAGTCCCGGAAGGTCTCATCCGCCAGAATCATGATCTTCCGTTCGTTGCAGAAGGCAAGCAGCCTGTCGATAAAGGCTTCGCTGTATACCGTTCCCGCCGGATTGGAAGGAGACGAGAAGCAGACCATCCCGGTGTCCGGATCGATCAGATCCACGACGCTGTCATCGGGCTGAAATCCATCCTCCTCTTCGAGGATGATATGGCTGATCTCCTTTCCGCTGATGCGGGCCGCATATTCAAATTCCGAGAACGAAGGATCCAGGATCGTCACCTTCCGGATCCCGAACCGGCTCATCAGAAGATAGATCAGCTCTGTTGTTCCCGCGCCGCACAGGATCGTATCGGGATCGACTCTGTCCCGCTTTCCGAGTGCGGTCCGCAGCTCTGTACAGTACGGATCCGGATAAAAACCGGAGAACCGCACGGCATTCATACCTTCGTTTACTGCTGCTTCCGGCATTCCGAACGGATTCACATTGGCCGAAAAATCCAGCCGGATCCCGTTCTCGTATATATCGCCGCCATGTCTGTTCATATCTGTATCTCTTTTCTTATGCCTGTCTGTAGCCTGCGAGGAAGTCCGCCAGCTCGGCACCGGCCCTGACCAGCTGTTCCTTTTCCGGCAGATAAACGATCCGGAAATGATCCGGCCGGATCCAGTGGAAGCCGGTCCCGGCAGTGAACAGGATATGCTTCTCCTTCAGGAAATCCAGCACGAACTGCTCATCGTCACTGATATTGAACTTCTTCACATCCAGCTTCGGGAAAATGTAGAACGCCGCTTCGGGCTTCACCGCGGAAACGCCGGGGATCTGCGTGATCGCCGAATAAATCGCTTCCCGCTGCTCATACACACGTCCGCCCGGCACCAGCATCTCCTTCGTGGAATCGAGCGACGCAAGCGCCGTCGGGATCAGCGACTGCGCGGGAACGTTCGAACACAGCCGCATCGAGGAAAGCATGTTCAGGCCTTCGATATACCCTTTCACACGGCTCTTGTCTCCCGCCAGACACATCCAGCCGACACGGTATCCCGCGAGCAGATGGGATTTGGACAGACCGTTTAACGATACGGTAAAAAGATCCGGTGCCAGTGAAGCCAGCGCGGTATGCTGCTTTCCGTCCATGACAAGACGGTCGTAGATCTCATCGGCAAAGAGGATGAGCTGGTGCTGTCTTGCGATCTCCACGATCTCGCGAAGAACCGCCTCCGGATAGAGCGCGCCGGTGGGATTGTTCGGATTGATGACGACAATGCCCTTGGTGTTCGGCGTCACCTTTTTCTTCATGTCCTCGATATCCGGAAGCCAGCCCGCCTGTTCATCACAGATATAATGCACGGCTTTGCCGCCGGCCAGCGTGACGGACGCCGTCCAGAGGGGATAATCCGGTGCAGGCACCAGGATCTCGTCGCCCGTATCGAGCAGACCCTGCATGGACATCGTGATGAGCTCGCTCACGCCGTTGCCGGTGTAGACATCGTCCAGGCCGACATTGGGGATATTCTTGCTCTTCGCATAACGGCAGATCGCTTCTCTTGCTTCGGTGATTCCCTTGGAGTCCGAATAGCCCTCTGTCTGGGAGAGCCTCGAGGAGATCGCGTCGATCACCGGCACAGGCGCACGGAATCCGAAGGGCGCCGGGTTGCCGATATTCAGCTTCATGATCGGAATGCCGGCCGCCTCCATGCGCCCGGCTTCATCCATGACCGGACCGCGGATATCATAGGATACATTATCGAGTTTCTTTGATTTTGCGTATTCTTTCATTATAAAACACCACCTAGGGATCTATGTACAAACGGACTGCCGCGGATCACAGCGCGGCAGTTCAACGTCGATATGGTTCGTATTTAACGGATCCCGAGAAATCCTTTAACGACGGAAGTCATCTCATCCCGTCCGCAGACGGTCGTATGCTTCACAGGAGCATCCAGGATCTCCCTGATCGCGCCGGGGACCGGCACGCCGGACAGTTCCTTAAGCGGTGCGATCAGATCGAAATCCGCACAGGCTTCGTACTTCGCATCGATTGCAGAAAGCACGGAATGCGTAAATTTATACGGGCTTGCGGTGGAAGCGATCACCGTGACCGCATCATCGCCGGAATCTTTCTTATATTTTTCAAAGGCACAGGCTGCGACCGCCGTATGCGGATCAATGATGTACTGATCGCTTTCATAGATCTTCTTAATGGTCTGCGCAGTCTCCGCTTCGTCGGCATAATAGCCGCAGAAGGATGCCAGGCCGGCCTTCATCTCTTCCGAGATCGTATATCTGCCAGTCTCCGCGAGCTCCTGCATGAGCTTCCGGTTCTCGTCAGCGCTCTGACCGCAGAGCAGCCAGATCAGTCTCTCGAGATTGCTGGAGAGCAGGATGTCCATGGAGGGGGAGGACGTCAGATGGAACTCTCTGTTCCTGTCATATACACCGGTGCAGAAGAAATCGAACAGTACTTTGTTCTCGTTCGATGCACAGATCAGCCGGTTCACCGGCAGGCCCATCTGCTTTGCATAGAATGCCGCAAGAATGTTGCCGAAGTTGCCGGTCGGAACGACAATATTGATCTTCTCTCCGTCCGCGATCTTTCCCTCCCGGAGAAGCGATACATAGGCATGCACATAATAAACGATCTGCGGAACGAGTCTTCCGATATTGATCGAATTGGCGGACGAGAAAGTAAAGCCCGCTTCCGCCAGCTCCGCCCGCAGCGCCGCATTTCCGGAAATAGCCTTCACGCCGTTCTGTGCGTCATCGAAATTGCCCTCGATGCCGACGACGAAGGTGTTCGCGCCGGGCTGAGTGACCATCTGCTTTTTCTGGATCGGGCTGACGCCGTCCTTCGGATAGAAAACGATGATGCGCGTGCCGGGCACACTGTCAAAGCCGGCAAGCGCTGCCTTGCCCGTATCGCCGGAAGTCGCCGTCAGGATCACGATCTCCTTGTCCAGGCCGCATTTCTTTGCAGATGTCGTCATCAGATGCGGCAGGATGGAAAGCGCCATATCCTTGAATGCGATCGTCTTTCCGTGGAAGAGCTCCAGGAAATGCGCGCCGGCTGCTTCCTTCAGCGGAGCGATCGCAGGCGTGTCGAACTTCTCGTCATAGGCATTGCCTATGCAGCTTCTCAGTTCCTCCTCTGTGAAGTCGGTCAGATACAGCTTCATGACTTCATAGGCAAGATCCTGATAGGAAAGCTTTGAAAGCGCGGAAAAGGTCCGATCGAATGCGGGGATCTCATCAGGAACAAAGAGCCCTCCCTCCGGGGAGAGCCCTGTCAGTATTGCTTCTGATGAGGAGAATTTCAGAGAATCATCTCTTGTGCTTTTAAAAATCATAGTATTCTCCCTGCAGGATCATGGCATCCAGACTTCCGGAAGCTGTCATTCTGAGGACAGCCTGCTGTCCGAAGAATCCACCGCTTTCTGTCTTCGGTTTTAGAAAAACCGCTTGTTTCAGGGCGTGGATCCTTCGTCGCTTCAATCCTCAGGATGACATTATCCCGTCATCCATCTGTATTCCATGGTTCTGCCTGTTCTGAAGACTGTTTTATCAGTTGTCGATCAGCTTGCCTTCTTCATTCCAGCTGTAGAGTTCGCGGATCTCTTTTCCGATCTTCTCAGCGGGATGCTCTGCATTCGCTCTGCGCATCGCGCGGAAATGTACCTGGGAACCTGCATCGGACATCTCCAGCAGGAATTCCTTCGCGAAAGTGCCGTCCTGGATGTCGGCCAGGATCTTCTTCATGGTCTTCTTGGTCTCCTCGGTGATGAGCTTGGGACCCGTCACATAATCACCGTACTCAGCGGTGTTGGAGATGGAATAACGCATGCCGGCGAAACCGGACTGGTAGATCAGGTCAACGATCAGCTTCA
>DFKM01000109.1 GCA_002373555.1 Lachnospiraceae bacterium UBA3645 | reverse complement strand
CTCCCTCGCCCACCCCTCTGATCATTCTGTACAGTCTGTATTTTCGGTCCCTCCCTGCTCGGGAGAGCACGGCTGAAGCCATAACTTCCTCTGAATCAACATCACGCCTGCTTATTTGGCAATGAGCCGATTCATCTCCATCCTGCAGAGGATGGAGAATTCTCGTTTACAATTTGTTAAAACCGGGACCGTGACAAAAAGTCACAAAATTTGTCACAAATAGTTTGTGTACATTTCTGCAGATGCGCCGTACTATCATGGTACGGCAGGAGGAGCCTGCCTTTGCGGGCTCCTTTTTACTTCTGAAAACAGTGCCGGAAGACGGCAGGCACGCCGGATGACGGTGCAGAAAGGGAATGACATGAAAAAGAAAGTGATCCTGTGTGACTCGCGGAGCGATTATCCTGCGCTTCTCGGAAGGTATATCAGAAATGCAGACTGCGGTCTGGTCCTGCAGGCGGAGGCGGATCTTTCTGCAGCGGCGGCGCTTCTGGCGGAGAGCGGAAGCGCGGTCCTGCTGATCGCGGAAGATCTGTGGGCGGACTGCCCCCGGGAGATCCGGGAAAAGATCCGGAAGACGGGCCGGTTCTGTTTCCTGTCGGAGGACAGCCAGCTGCCGGAGGGCGGAGAGCGTATTTACCGGTACCGGACGGCAGCGGAAGTGACCGAACGGCTGAACGGCCTTTTCGCGGAAACGGACAGCACCGGCGCAGGGCTGATCGGTGTGATCTCCCCGACCGGCGGGGCTGCGGCGGAATTGTGTGCGCAGATGGCGGCGGAGATCCTGGCGCAGAACGGCGGCGCCTTCGGGCTCTCTCTGTACCCGTTCCCGGCCTGCGGCGATCCGGCCGCAGAGGAAACGCTTTCTTCGGTCCTGTACCGTTTCCAGGCCGGGGCAGAGGAGCTGCTGCTCGGCGCGCCGCCTGCCGGATCACTTCTGTGCGTTTCCGATCCGCGGGATATCTGGGAGACGGACGGAGAGACGCTCGCCGGACTGGCTGCCCGGCTGAAGCATTCGGCAAAGGCGGCGTATATTGCTGCAGCGGTTCCGCCGGTCAGGGCGTGCCGGCGCCTCCTTTCGGAATGCGATCATATTCTGCTGGTAAACGAAGCGGGCACATTTTCGGAAACCGCGGTCCGGCAGTTTACAGGATCTCTGGCGGATGCGGAGGAGGCGCTGCCCGGAAGGGTGACGGAGCTGCAGCTTCCGCCGCTGCCGGCCGTCAGAGACCGGAGCGAAGCTTTCGGCATGCTGCGGCACGGCGGGTTTTATGCGCAGGTGAAGGCGGCGCTGACGCTGGCGGGCCTGGCATAAAAAAGACGGGCCGTTGGCCCGTCTTCGGAAAAGTTCTTATTCAGTTTTTATCAAAAGGCAGCAGTCTGGCTTTGTGAAGCGCTGCGCCGATCGCGCCGCTTAAGACCGTCGTGGTGATCATCTCGAATACTGCGTTGATCCCGACGAAGGCGCAGACGAACACGATCACATTTCTGCCGCCGATCAGCTCCTGTACATACTCGGTGTTCCCGAAGAGCAGGATCAGTGCGCTCATGAAGAACAGCGTATTCAGGAAAGCGGTGAAGAAACCGGTGACAAATCCGGCCGCCGTGCTTCCGCAGACCTTCTTAGTTCCCTGAAAGAGCAGGCCGACGAGGAATCCGTCAAGCAGCCTGGGGACAAAGCGCTGGACAAATGCCAGAAAAGGGTTGATCCCGAAAAGCATTGCGCCCATCGCGCTCGGCACGCCGATGCCGATGCACTGCAGGAAGCTCAGGATCCCGAATACAGCGCCCATGGCTGCACCGCCTGCCGGACCCATGGCTATGGCACCGATGGCGATCGGAATGGTGTTGAGGGTGATGGACAGCGGTCCGATGGGGATGGTACCGATCGGCGTGAACGAGAAAAGGATCAGGATCGCCGTCAGAAGTCCCATGAGGGCCAGTTTACCGGTGTTGTTGTTTCGCATATTCAGTTTTCCTCCTTGTTATCATTCCCGTGCGGGATACAATACAGGTGTGTTACCGTGGGGAAGTATAGCACTCCGGGACGGTAATTGCAATTGCATTCCGCAAAAAAAACGGTGAAAGTTTTATGTTCTGCAGATATAAAAAACCTTGCATTTTGCCTGCATATGTGAGAAAATAGCGGTTGTTCTCTGCGGAGGGCGTATTTTCTGACGGAAAAATTTTTTTGCCAGTGCGCAGCGTCCGCAATGAAACGTTGGAGGAATATTGTAAATGAACAAGAAGAGATCAGGTATTATCAAACTTGTGGCGGCAGCCGTCATCTTCCTGCTGTGCGGCTACACCGTTCTTTACGGACTCGGTGATTACGGCAGTGCGAAGAACATCATCCTCGGTCTGGATGTCAGAGGCGGCGTATCCATCACTTATGAAGTAACGGATGAAACATTCTCCCAGGAGGATTTCAACGATACAAAGCAGAAGCTGACCGACCGTGCGGAAGCGCTCAGCACCGAAGCCGAAGTCTATGTGGAAGGCGACCGCAGGATCGTTGTCAATATCCCCGGTGAGACGGATGCCGAGAAGACGCTGGAGCGTCTGGGACAGCCCGGTACCATCGAGTTCGTGACCGAAGACAACGGGGAACAGCATGTCTGGCTGACCGGAGAGCAGATCAGCACGGCCAGAGCTGCAGAGCGCCAGGCCGAACTGACTGATGCTACGGAATATCTCGTTGAGCTGACCATGACGCCTGACGGCGCAACGGCTTTTGCCGAGGCGACCGAAGGCCATGTGGGACAGCCCATTTATATCATCTATGACGGCGAAGTGATCAGCGCCCCTAAGGTCCAGAGCGTCATCACCGGCGGACAGGCGGAGATCACCCATATGGAATCCGCGGAGGAAGCCGAGTATCTGGCGACCATGATCCGTATCGGAAACCTGAAGCTGAACCTCGACACGATCAGCCACAAGACCGTCGGCGCAAGACTCGGTGAAGAAGCCCTCTCCAAGAGCCTTCTTGCCGGCGCGATCGGCCTCATCCTGATCTGCCTGTTCATGATCGTGATTTACCGTGTGCCCGGCTTGGTCGCTTCCTTTGCGCTGTGGTTCTATACGGTGCTCGTGCTGCTTGCACTGAACGGATTCAACCTGACGCTGACGCTGCCCGGTATCGCCGGTATCATCCTCGGTATCGGTATGGCGGTCGACGCGAATGTGATCATTTATACCCGTATCAGAGAAGAGATCTCCGCAGGCGTGCCGGTCGGCGATGCCATCAGGAGCGGATTTAAGAAAGCGAATTCCGCGATCATCGACGGCAACGTCACCACGCTGATCGCATCCATCGTTCTGATGTGGAGAGGTACCGGTACGGTCCAGGGCTTCGCCCAGACACTGGCAGTCGGTATCCTGATCTCCATGTTCACCGCGCTTGTCGTTTCCAGGATCATCATGGGCGCGCTCTATGATCTGGGCCTGAAGGACAAGAAGTACTACGGAACAGAGAAGAAGAGAAAAGTCATCGATTTCGTCGGCAAGAGAAAGATCTTCTTCGCGCTGTCGATCCTGCTGATCGTCTGCGGTCTCGGCGTCGGCGTCATGAACAATTCGAAGGGCCTCGGCATCTTCAATACCAGCATCGAGTTCGCTGGCGGCCGTGCGCTGACTGTCGACTTTGACAAGAGCTATTCCATCAATGAGTTTAACGATGAAGTGATCCCCGCGATTGCCGAGAAGATCGGAAGCAACGATATCCAGGCGCAGAAGGAATCCAATACGAACCGTTACACTGTCAAGATGAAGGAAGTGGAAGAATCCACGATGACCGAGGTCAAGGATATGCTCGTATCCGATTTCGGCGCAGTCGAGGATTCGATGGAGGAGAGCTTCATCTCCGCTACGGTCAGCCGTGAGATGACGAGCGCCGCGGTATCCGCTACCGTGATCGCCATCGTCTGCATGCTGATCTATATCTGGTTCCGTTTCAGCAACATCCGCTATGCTGCCAGTGCCGTTACCGCGCTGGTGCACGACGTGCTGATCATGCTGGGCTTCTATATGGTATCGCGTACATCCGTCGGTACCGCATTCATTGCCTGCGTACTGACCATCGTCGGTTATTCCATCAACGCTACGATCGTTATCTTCGACCGTATCCGTGAGATGGTCAACAGCAATGTGGACCGTAAGGATTTCCAGACGATCGTCAACCAGAGTATCACCGATACCCTGACCCGTACGATCAATACGTCCCTGACCACATTCGTCACGGTCCTGCTGATCTTCATCCTCGGCGTACCGTCGATCCAGGAATTCACCCTTCCTCTGATGGTCGGCATCATCGCCGGCGGCTATTCGTCCGTCTGCATCACCGGTCCCCTGCTTTATGTGATCGGACATAAGGTGCTGAACGTGCCGAAGAAGAAGAGCCTCGGCGTGACCGCAAACTACGGCAAGGACAAGAAGAAAAAGAAGAGCATTTTCAGATAAATATGACCCGCGTTCTGTTCTGAACTGAAATGAGGTGCAATCATTATGAGAGATGAAAACTGCATTTTCTGCAAGATCGCTGCGGGGGAGATCCCTTCCTCCACACTGTATGAAGATGACATGTTCCGCGTGATCCTGGATCTGGGACCGGCCAATGCCGGACATGCGCTCATCCTGCCGAAGGAGCATTTTAAGGATGTGACGGAACTCGATGAGGCGTATGCTGCGAAGATCCTGCCGCTTGCCGCGAAGATCGGCACTGCGCAGAGGAAGGCGCTCGGTGCGGACGGCTTCAATGTGGTGCAGAACAACGGCACAGCCGCCGGACAGACGGTGTTTCATTTTCATGCCCATGTCATCCCGAGATACGATACGGATGCGCCCATGATCGCATGGGAGCCCGGGAAGTATGCCGATGGCGAAATGGAGCAGACGGCGGAAAAGATCAGAAAAGAAATGTGAGACCGGAAATAGGCGCCGCCATGCGGCGCCTGTCTTGCATCTTGAAGATATGCAAAAATTGTTATAAACACAGGGGGACTATGTAATGCAGTATAAAACAAAAGGGACATGCTCGGTCATGATCTCGTTTGATGTCAATGAAGACGATACCGTGACAGGCGTCCAGTTCCTGGGCGGATGCAACGGCAACCTGAAGGGGATCGGCGCACTGGCGGAAGGCCAGAATATCGATGTGCTGATCGAGAAGCTTTCCGGGATCACCTGCGGCCCCAGGCCCACGTCATGTCCCGACCAGCTCGCAAGAGCACTGAAGCAGTACCGAGCGGAGCATCCAGCGGCCTGATCCGGAGGTAATATGAAGAAGATCATCCTGACCGGCGGAGGTACGGCCGGTCATGTCACGCCGAATATCGCGCTGCTGCCGGCGCTCCGTGCTGCCGGTTTTGAAGTGCGCTATATCGGTTCGCACAACGGTATTGAAAAAGAGCTGGTGAAGACAGCCGGCGTACCCTATGACGGCATCTCCACTGGAAAGCTCAGACGCTATTTTGACTTGAAGAATTTCACGGATCCGTTCCGCGTGATCAAGGGCTTCGGCGATGCCCGCAGGCTTCTGAAGAAATACAGACCGGATGTCATCTTTTCCAAGGGCGGATTCGTCTCGGTCCCCGTGGTCCTCGCCGCGAAGCAGCTGAAGATCCCGGTGATCATCCATGAATCCGACATGACGCCGGGACTGGCCAACAAGATCAGCATCCCCGCAGCGACAAAGGTCTGCTGCAATTTCCCGGAGACAGCGAAGGCGCTGCCCGAAGGAAAGGCTGTGGTCACCGGCTGCCCGATCCGGAGCGAGCTGCTTTCCGGTACGAAGGAAGCCGGCTTGACGATGACGGGATTTACGGATGAAAAGCCTGTCCTGATGATCATCGGCGGCAGCCTGGGCGCCGTGCATGTGAACAATGCAGTCCGGAGCGCGCTGCCGGCGCTTCTTGCGGATTTCCAGGTGGTGCACCTGTGCGGCAAGGGCCGGCTGGATGAAAGCCTGCAGGGGACGCCCGGGTATGTGCAGTACGAATATGTCCAGGAGCCGCTGAAGGATCTCTTTGCCATGGCGGATGTCGTGATCTCCAGAGCAGGAGCGAATGCGATCTGCGAGTTGCTGGCGCTCCGCAAGCCCAATGTGCTGATCCCGCTGTCGGCGGAAGCCAGCCGCGGCGACCAGATCCTGAACGCGGAATCTTTCCGCAAACAGGGCTTTTCAGAAGTGCTCACAGAGGATAAAATGAATAATGAAACGCTGGTCGCGGCCGTAAAGAAAGTGTACGGCGACCGGGCGGCTTATATCGACCTGATGTCATCGCATATGGAGAAGGACGCGGTCAGCGTCATCACAGAGATGCTCGACACACTGGCACAGGGAAAAAACATATAGAAACAGGGAGGAGACTATGAAAAACGTAAGATTTGACGCGGCAAGCGCAAAGGATTTCTTCACGATGGCGGATCTGGCCGTATTGAAGAACGATGTTCTGGCAGCCAAAGAGACGCTGCTGTCCGGCACCGGAGAAGGCAATGATTACATTGGCTGGAGACGACTTCCGGTCGATTATGACAAGGAAGAGTTTGCCCGCATCAAGAAAGCGGCGGAGAAGATCAGAAAGCAGTCCGATGTCCTGATCGTCATCGGCATCGGCGGATCCTATCTCGGCGCAAGAGCCGCGATCGAATTCCTGCAGCACAGCTTCTACAATGTTGTCGGCTCCAAGATCCGCAAAGCGCCGGAGATCTATTTCTGCGGCAGCAATATGAGCAGCACCTATCTGGCCCATCTGATGAACGTGATCGAGGGAAGAGATTTCTCCGTCAACGTCATCTCCAAGTCCGGTACGACCACCGAGCCGGCGATCGCTTTCCGTATCTTCAAGGAGCTTCTGGAAGCGAAGTACGGCAAGGAAGAAGCGAAGGAGCGTATTTATGCGACGACCGATAAGGTGAAGGGCGCCCTCAAGACGCTGGCGGATACCGAAGGCTATGAGACCTTCGTGGTGCCGGATGATATCGGCGGACGTTTCTCCGTGCTGACCGCTGTCGGCCTGCTTCCCATCGCAGCCGCGGGACTGAATATCGACGAACTGATGGCCGGCGCAGCCGATGCCATGGCAGAACTTTATAAGGCGCCTTTCGAGGACAATGATGCGCTGCTGTATGCAGCATGCAGAAACCTCCTGTACAGACGCGGCGCTTCCGTAGAGATCCTGGCGAACTATGAGCCCAGCGTGCATTATGTCGCCGAGTGGTGGAAGCAGCTCTA
>DFKM01000010.1:6974-12691 GCA_002373555.1 Lachnospiraceae bacterium UBA3645 | reverse complement strand
TTGGAGCTGCCGCCCGGGAAGCGGATGCAGTAGGCATCGTAGCCGAGATCATCCCTGATCTTTTCCTTCATCTTCAGGACACCCTCATAGTAGGCATCCTTTGTGGCATAGCAGACGGAATAATCGTGGCTCCAGGTATGGATGCCGATCGTATGGCCTTCCTCGATCATGCGCTTCAGGATCGGGATCCGGTCATCGGCATAGTTCACGATGAAAAACGTGGCTCTGATGTTATTCGCCTTCAGCGTATCCAGGATCTTCTCCGTGACATGGTATCCCGGACCGTCGTCAAATGTCATGTAAATGTAGCTGCCGTCGGGATCGAGCGGCTCGCCTTCCTTCCCGACAACGACCGTTCTGGTCATTTCTTCAGTATTCCCTGCGGCATCGGATACAGAATAGATGATCGTATAAGCGCCGGGCCGGGTCGTGTCGACCTCGCCTGTGACGGTCACGGCATCGGTGAGATCACCGTCCGCATCATCTGTTGCGGTATAGCCGGGATCGATATAATTATCACCCTGGGCGACTTTGATCTCATTCTCACCGACAAGAACGATCTCTGGCGGGACGTTATCCTTGACCGTGACCATCCGTTCGGCTTCCGCGATATTTCCGCTGCTGTCGGAAACAGTATAGGTGATGCGCAGTGTACTCTCATTGATTGTCTCTGTATTCACTTCCACCTGATCCGTCAGATCACCGTCGACCGTATCTTCCGCTTTGTATCCGGGTTCTTCGAACAGTGCTGCAGAGGAAACAGTAATATCAGACCCCGCCTCTTCCAGTGTCAGTTCCGGTGCTGTCGTGTCTGCGACATGGACGGTCCGCGTGATCTCGTAGCTCTGTTTTCTATAATCGGGCAGGCTGTAAGTCACGGTATAGTCGCCGGGCGTACTGTCGTCCACCTCTCCGGAAATGACCAGCTGATCCGAAAGATCTGTATCGCCGACGGTAGCCGTAGCGCCCTGCTCCTCATACTTCTCCGGCATCTCCAGCGAAATCTCCGCCGGGCCATTCAGAGCCAGGACAGGCTTTTCATTCCAGATATAGGTAAATCCGTAAGCTATGAAAATGCCGCCGGCGACACAGACTGCAGCCAGCAGCATCCAAAGGAAGACCGCCACAGGGCGCACTCTCCTGCGTCTGCGGCGTCTTCCGTATGTTCTGTAATTCTCATCTCTTCGAGCCATAAACCGCTCCTTATAATCGCTTAGTCCGCCAGGACTTCGTATCCATCCTCCGTCACCAGTACCGTGATCTCCCACTGAGCGGAATCTTCGCCGTCCCAGGTGTAGATGGTCCAGCCGTTGTCTTCGTCTTCACAGAATTCGTCTGTGCCGGCATTGACCATGGGCTCGATCGTGAAGACCATACCGGGGACCAGAAGCATCTCCGTACCGGGTTCGGTTACATAGCTGACGAACGGTTCCTCATGGAATTCATTGCCGACGCCATGACCGCCGATATCCGCGACTACCGAATAGCCGTTCTCCAGCGCATGCGCGTGTACAGCGGCGCCCATGTCTCCCATGAAGCCCCAGGGCTTCACCTGCTCCAGGCCTTTGTAGACGCATTCGTGCGCCACGCGGACAAGACGTTCACGTTCCGGGCTGACTTCGCCGATCATGAACATTCTGGAAGCATCGGAAAAATATCCCTTGTAGATCGTAGAAACGTCAACATTGATGATATCGCCCTCCTGCAGTATGATGTCTTCGGAAGGAATGCCGTGACAGACTTCGTCGTTGATCGAAGTGCAGACGCTCTTCGGGAAGCCTTCATAATTCAGGGGTGCCGGGATCGCACCGGCTTCCGTGGTCACCTTATAGACAATATCGTCGATATCCTGGGTGCTCATACCGGCATGGATCTGTGCGGCGACCGCATCCAGAACTGCGTTGTTGATCTTTGCGCTCTCCCGGATCCCCTGGATCTGCTCGGGGGTCTTCAGGAGATCCCGTGTCGGCACGATATGGCCGGCATCGGCAAATCTTCGGATCTTCTCATCGATCGCTTCGTGACAATGTTTGTACTTCTTTCCGCTGCCGCACCAGCACGGCTCATTTCTTCCAATCTTCTTTTCCATCATCTGCTCCCGGTGTCTGGTTCTTGTCTCTCCAAAGTCCCTGTTTTCTCAGTTCCCTGTACTCTTCATAGGCTTTTTCAAGCATCTGCTTTTCATTTGCGAATTTGAGTAGATGGTAGGCTTCGTGATATTTGTAATATCCCGAATCCTGGAAATACTCTTCTCTCTGCGGCCGGCTGTAGTATCCGCCGGCGGTCATCAGGTACCAGTGGACGCTCTTGCTGATCTCATCCTGTGATACCTGGAAGGTGTAATGGCTCTCGCCCAGATATTTGACGATCTCGGCGCTGACTCCGGATTCCTCCTTCACTTCGCGGAGGGCCGTCTCCTCGTGTGTCTCTCCCTTTTCGACAGTTCCTTTCGGGAGCACCCAGCCCTCGTATTTTCCTCTGATATTCTTATATAGCAGCAGGATCTTACCACGATAGATCACAATACCGCCGCAACTGGTTGCTTCTGTCACTGCAAACCCTCCTTCGGTCGGATCTGAAAATATTCCAGTTGTTAATCGTATCACCAAACGGGGATTAAGTCAATGAAAGGGAAACACTGCTTTGGTTTTTGCAAAATAGAAGAATGCATGGCGTGGATCCCTCGCAGGCTCAGGATGACAGAACGTTTGTCATACAGAGCGAACGGAGTGAAGCGAAGTATCCACCGCGTCAGGGTTTCGGTTTTAGTAAAACTTATGCTATACTGTTTGTCGGAGGAAAACACTATGCATAAAAAAGACGAAGTGATTATATTTAAGCAGATTGAAAACGCAGACAAAATCTTCCGCCTCGAAGAATTCTGGGAAGAGGACGACGCCGGCTACTGTGTCAGCGATTTTGTTCTCGCAAAGCACACCCGTCTTTCCGTATATGACAAAAGCGGCGCCAGGATCAAAGTCTATGATCTTGACAGCCGCGAATACGACAAGGATATGTGGATGGAGGATGGCGCGGTCTTTGTCCGCTGGCATCCGGAATTCGACCGGGAAGAAGTGACCCGGATCGAAGTCTGATCTCCTTACTTAATGACCAGTTTGCAGGTGCTGTGGGCAGGTGTCGCCTGATAATACATATAGATCACCTGTCCTTTTTTCAGTTTCACGGAACCGGTGCGGTTCTGCAGCGGGCGGTTCTTCAGCTTGCCGCCCTGATGCTCGACGCCGTTGATCGCCAGATACAGGGTATCGGTCTTCCCGCCCTTCGTGGAAACATTGAATGTTTCTACCATCTTCTTATCGGCATTATCCTTTCTGTAGAACTGTACGTAGCCCTCCAGGGTATACTTGCCGGTCATGTTGGAGAATGTGAATTTGTACGTCTTTGTCTTAGGGGCGGTGAACTTGAGGAAGCCTTCGCCCATCTTCACCTTCAGATTCGTCGTGCCGGGCTTTACTGTCGCGGCATACTTTTTGATCGTCTTCAGTTGTTCCGTATGGACGCATCTTTTTGCTGTCACACTTGTAGCTGCCTGCGCGGCCGGTGCAAAAAGGCCGGTGATCAGCAATGCTGCAAGGAACAGAACAACATATTTCTTAAAGCACTTCATTTCCATTTCCTCCTGACTGAACTGCTGATGATCTTTCTTATGAAACAGTATAACAAAAACCGTCGGATTATGCAACGTCAGGATCAGTCCGCCACAGATCCCTCTCCCGGCTTCTTTCTCAGCACCCGCTCGGAATACTCATCCTGTACCAGATGCAGATGGGGATAAGCAAAGTCAAGATCCGGATCGGCCTTGAAGCGGGCGACCAGTTCCCTTCGGATATCGCTGCAGGCCTGGAAGTTATCCTCCACGGTAAGCGTCGTGACTACGGCACGCAGATAGATCGCCGAATCGCCAAGCTCCCGCACCATCGGATTCAGCGGGCCTGTGATATGCTTCTCTTCTCTTGTCTGTTTGACCATCGGATGGGCAAGGATCACTTCCTCCAGCACCTTCAGCGCTTTCTCCAGATCGCACTCATACGTCACGGAGATATCCATGAAATTCGTACTGAAATGCTCCTTCCCGTAATAATAGTTATCGATCACGCAGAGATCCATCTTGGAGTTCGGAACCACCACGCGGGAAGCGCTCATGACATTGTTGATAATCGTATGCCGCAGATCGATCGCCTGGATATAACCGGTGATGCTCTCGCCATCGATCGACACATGCACTCTGTCGCCGATATTGAACGGCTTGAAGATCGAGATGATCACGCCGTGTACGATATTGCTTAAGCCTTCCTGGAAAACAAATCCGAGAACGACCACGATGAGCGAAGAAGACATCAGGATCTGGCTCGTAAAATCATCCATGCCGGGGATCAGGCCGAGGATCTTCATGCCCAGGATAATGACGATAAAGGCCTTGATGCACAGCTTGATAAAGCTCAGCGTGATGTTTTCTTTGCCGGCCTTGCGGAGCGGCCAGAACATGACATCTACAATATTGACGGCAATGAACATGACCACCAGCAGAAAGATGCCGTAGTACAGATCATTGGATGTCAGAATCGCGAGAAAGCCTTTCGCCGTGCCTTTGACCTCCTCGTAGTTTTCCAGATTTTCAATTGATTCGGCAATTGTGTCCATTCTCAAATCTCCTGTAGGGCGATCACATCGTATCGACGTTGAATTCCGTCACCGAAGGGTGGGTATGGATAAACTCTATCGTTTCCTCATAGGTGACCGGATTTTTTGCGCGGACAAACAGGACCATCCGGATCAGGTTTTCGTTCTTTTCGATCTTGCTCTTATCGATCAGACACTCATGATCGTCAATCAGCCGGTTGAAGTCATCCCGGTCTTCTGTACTCAGAACGATGCTGATTTCCTGCTCCGTCAGCATATCGCTGCCGGTCTGATGTTTGTGCAGGAATGTCTGCAGGATCAGCAGCAGAGCCGATTCGGCTACGGCGACCCAGAACATACCGGCACCGCAGGCCATACCGACGGCTGCTGTCGCCCAGATACCGGCTGCCGTTGTCAGTCCCTTGACGGTATTCTTGCCATGCTTGAAAATGATGCCGGCGCCCAGGAAAGAAATGCCGCTGACGACCTGCGCAGCAATTCTTGCGGGATCCGCTCCCCGGACTCCTTCCACAGCAGCAACATCCAAAAATGCGTATTTGGAGATGATCATGAACACTGCTGATGTCATCGCGACGATACAGTGCGTCCGGATACCGGCTTCCTTGAGCCGCTTGGCACGTTCGATGCCGATGAGCATACCCATGACCGCAGCAAAAACGATGCGAATTAAAAATTCGATATTATCTGACGCTGTCAGGATCACTTCCGGATTGAATCTTGACATTGTGCCGAACATGTTTATTCCCGCCCTTTCTGTGTCGCTGTATGACCATCTGCGATTTCGTCATGTCATGCTGAGTGAACGAAGTGAGTCGAAGTATCCACCGCTTGAATCCTTCGGTTTTTGTAAAGCAGAAGACTTCACGGCGAAGATCCTTCGCCGCTTCGCTTCTCAGGATGACAGACGATTCAGTTCAATAACGCCAGGAACTCTTCTTCCGAAATGATCGGAATCCCCAGCTCCTTTGCCTTCCGGTTCTTGGAAGAATGCGACTGGATATCATTGTTGATCAGATAATCCGTCTTCGCGGATACGCTGCCCGTGACCTTGCCGC
>DFKM01000010.1:6575-6946 GCA_002373555.1 Lachnospiraceae bacterium UBA3645 | reverse complement strand
GAAGTCACGCTTCCGGTCACCTTCCCGCCGGCCGCCTCGATCATCTCGGCGGCTGCCTTCCGGTTCTCAAATTGTGCGAGTGTTCCCGTAATGACGAAAGTCTTGCCGGCAATGCCCGCCTTCTCCGAAGCCGCCGTATCCTCCGGCGGCGCGATCGTCAGTACGCTGAGAAGATCCGTCAGCTCCTCCTGCCTGCTTTCATCTGCGAAATAGGCAGCGATGTCGCGCGCCAGCACTTCACCGATCCCGGGAACCGCCATCAGTTCTTCCTCGGAAGCATTTCTGATTTTCTCAATATCCGCGCCGAAATATCGGCTGATCGCTCTCGCATTGGTCACGCCGATGCCGGCGATACCGAGTCCGTAAAGAAG
>DFKM01000010.1:0-6483 GCA_002373555.1 Lachnospiraceae bacterium UBA3645 | reverse complement strand
TATCGGCCGCTTTTACGAGATTGGCAGCCGATAATGCACCAAAACCGTCAATTTCTGCGATCTTCCCCTGTTTATCATCCATCCGGAAGATATCTGCCAGCGAACCGATGATCCCTTCCTGGATCAGCTTCTCGATCGTTGCTTCCGACATGCCGTCAATGTTCAGCGCATCCCGGCTGACGAACAGCGTGAACCGCTTGATCTGCTTTGCCTGGCATTTCGCATTCGGGCAGAAGAGAACTTTTGCTTCTTTATTCTGCACGATCTTCGTGGGCGCGCCGCACACCGGACATACAGCCGGCGGCGTATCCGGCCCGCTCTTCGTCAGATTCTCCGCAATCTGCGGAATGATCATGTTCGCCTTGTAGACCGTGATATGATCGCCCACGCCGAGCGCCAGTTCTTCCATGATGCTCACGTTGTGCACGCTTGCACGGCTCACGGTCGTGCCTTCCAGTTCCACCGGTTCGAAGATCGCCACCGGATTGATCAGACCGGTCCTGGACGGGCTCCATTCAATGCTTTTCAGCACCGTCTCCTTCTGCTCGTCCGCCCATTTGAAAGCGATCGCATTCCGTGGGAACTTTGCCGTCCGTCCGAGCGATTCTCCGTAGGCGATATCATCCATCAGGAGGACCAGTCCGTCCGAAGGCAGGTCATTGTCATTCACCATGCCGGCAAAATTGACGACCGCACCGGGGAGCGTGAGCGATTTTACTTTTTCATAGTATACCACATCAAAGCCCTGCCTGCGCAGCCATTCGAACTGTTCGGCACGGGAATTGTTAAAATTGACGCCTTCCGCAGAGACAAGCGCGAAAGCATAAAAACGGACATGCCGGCCTGCCGTCACGGAAGAATCGAGCTGTCTTACGGAACCGGCGCAGAGATTTCTGGGATTCTTATACTGCTCTTCATAGGCAGAGATCCGGGCATTGATCTTCTCAAAATCGGAGTAACGGATCACGGCTTCACCGCGCAGGATCAGTTCGCCGGTATAAGGGATCACGAGCGGAATATTGTCGAAGAAGCGGGCATTCGGCGTGACGACCTCACCCACTTCGCCGTTTCCTCTGGTCACAGCCTTGAAAAGTTTTCCATCGCGGTAGGTGAGTACAACTGTCAGGCCATCCATCTTCCAGGAAAGCAGCCCCTCCTGGTCTCCCAGCCAGTCGACCAGATTCTCGACATTTTTTGTCTTATCAAGTGAAAGCATCGGCGCGGCATGGCGCTCTTTCGGAAGCTCGCTGACAAGCTCGTAGCCCACCTTCTGCGTGGGACTGCCGGCCATGACGATGCCGGTCTCTGCCTCCAGCGCGGCCAGTTCGTCATACAGTGCATCGTATTCGAGATTCGGCATGATCTCCCGGCTCTCCTGATAATAGGCGCGGGCGGCTGCATTCAGCTTGTCTGTGAGTTCCTTGATCCTGGCTGCTTTTGTCTGTTCCATGTATGATTCCTTAAAAAGATGTGTTTTTATAGATAATCAGGAAAATTGTGCTCTCTGTCATCCTGAGGAGAAAAGTGACGAAGGATCCACACTCTGAATCAGGCGGTTTTACAAAAGCCTGATATTCAGGCGGTGGATTCTTCAGACAGCAAGCTGTCCTCAGAATGACAACCACTTCCGTACTTATTGAGAGTTGTTTTTGAAAATCCTGTCGTTTCCGAGCTCCGCAAGCAGTCTGTCCAGCTCCGCGCCGCGAATCTCGCGGTACTGTCCGGCCGGCAGATCGCCCAGCCGGATATTGGCGACCCGCACCCGCATCAGCTTCCGCACCCGGTAATCGAGGGCTTCGCACATCCTGCGGATCTGCCGGTTCATGCCCTGGGTGAGAATGATGGAGAATTCACGGGCAGACAGTTTTTTGACCGTGCAGGGCCTTGTTACGGTATCCAGGATCGGAACGCCTTCTGACATCCGCGTTACGAACTCCGCAGTGATCGGTTTGTTGACCGTCACGATATATTCTTTCTCGTGCAGATTCCGGCTCCTCAGGAGCTTGTCCATCAGATCGCCCTGATTGGTCAGCAGGATCAGCCCTTCGGAATCCTTGTCCAGACGGCCGACCGGATAGATCCTGACCGGGTAATGGATCCTGTCGATAATGTTGTCCGGTTCATCCTTCGCGGATGTGCAGACAACGCCGCGGGGCTTGTTGTAGGCCAGAAGGACAGGGGCATCCTGGTGTTTGACCGGTTTCCCGTCAATACGGATCTCATCTTCGTCGGACACGGTCATGCCGGTCTCGGCGGTCTGTCCGTTTACGGTCACCTTCCCGGCTTCAACCAGCCGGTCGGCCTCACGCCTCGAGCAAACGCCGGCCGCACTGAGATATTTGTTGATTCTGATCTTTTCTGCCATCTTACCGTATTTCAACCATACTTCGTGTAATCGATCCGACAACAGCTTCTGCCAAAATATCTTACCGGGAACTGTTCACCCCGTGTCCTGTTTCCGGTAAGATATTTTGGCAGAAGCATCTCTGTTGGTCCTTTCAACAGGTCCGCTGCTGCTTCCTATCTGATGAACATGGCATCCCCAAACGAGAAGAAGCGATATCTCAGATCGACAGCCTCTTTATACGCTTTCATAATATGTTCTCTTCCGGCCAGCGCCGACACAAGCATCATCAGCGTCGATTTCGGCAGATGAAAGTTCGTGATCAGTGCATCCACAGCCTTGAACTGATACCCCGGATAAATAAAAATCTCGGTGTTATCACTGCCGGCATAGACGATCCCGTTCTCATCCGCTGCCGACTCCAGCGTCCGGCAGCTCGTCGTTCCAACCGCGATGATGCGTCCGCCGGCAGCCTTTGCCTGATTGATCTTCTCTGCCGTCTCCGCATCGATCTTATAGAATTCCGAGTGCATATGATGGTCCTTGACATCATCGACCTTGACCGGCCGGAATGTGCCCAGACCGACATGCAGTGTAACTTCCGCGATCTGCACGCCCATCTCCCGGATCTCTGCCAGAAGCTCCGGCGTGAAGTGCAATCCTGCCGTAGGTGCTGCCGCAGAGCCTTTGTACTTTGCATACACCGTCTGATAACGTTCCGGATCCGCCAGCTTGTGTGTGATGTACGGCGGCAGCGGCATCTCTCCCAGCTCGTCCAGGATCTCTTCAAAGATCCCGTCGTATTCAAATTTCACGAGCCGGTTCCCGTCATCGACAATCTCCGTCACCTCCGCGGACAGTTTATCCGAAAAAACGATCCGCATGCCGGGTCTGGCTTTCTTTCCCGGACGCACCAGCGTTTCCCAGACATCGCCGGAAATGCGCTTCAGCAGCAGAAGCTCGACAGCGCCGCCGGTCCCTTCCCGCGTACCGAACAGTCTCGCCGGAATGACTCTGGTATTATTGATCACCAGGCAATCGCCGGGATGCAGCTCATTTTTGATGTTCCGGAAAACATCATGACGGACGGCGCCGGTCTCCTTGTCCAATACCAGAAGTCTGGAGGAGGACCGGTCCGCAAGCGGGTCCTGCGCGATCAGCTCTTCCGGCAGTTCATAATCAAAATCACTTACTTTCATAGACGGTAAATATCCCTTGAATACTCAGAAACGGGCCGTCACCAGCCCGTTTCCGTAATCGCTTTTTAATTTTTCGGATCACTCATCCCACTGATCGGGAGGAAGGATCGTCAGATATTGCTTGTAAATGTATCCGGAGGTGCCGTTCGAATCGAACAGATAAACCTTGCACCACTCATCGGATACGCCGACAACATGAACCTTGGTCTTCGCATCGACAAGAATGTAGTCTTCGGAATTGTCATCGATGACCGGCGTCTTGCGGCACTTGACCTGGGTCTTTGCATACTGGATATCATCCACTTCCTCAAACTGCACATTGCCTGCACTGCCGGCTTCCTGAGAGGCCGCTGCGGAGGACTCTTCTGCAGCCGGGGATTCTTCCGTCGCTGCTGCCGTTTCGCCGTTCGCTGTGGAAGCACCACCGGCATTGTCCGTGCCGGTTCCGTTCCCGGACAAACCCTCGACGAAGGTCTTCAGGTTCTCATCCGCTGCCTGTGCATCTGCAAATGCCTTGTTCACCTCGGCTGCGAGATCCTGCACCTGCTGGGATTTGGAAACCTCTCCCATGTACACGCTGATATCATTGTCGAAATCCTCATATCTGAGGAGTCTCAGCTCACCGTTGCCGTCCAGTCTGACATAGGCCGGGACAAGTCCGGGAGCAGGCGTCTCGATATCCTTGAATTTCATGGCGTACTGGATATAAACACCGTATTCGCCTTCCTGTGCGCCCTTGGTTACATAAGTTGCGATATCCTGATAACCGTCAATGAATGTGGTCTGGTTGGTGACCGCTTCCTCATCGATCACAGCAGTATCATCCAGCGCTTTTTTCATTTCCTCGATATTGCCTTCGCTGAGTGCGAGGTAATAATCGGAAACAAGCTTGCTGATGTCGGGATCCTGATCCTTCTCCCAGGTAATCTCGGCAGCTGCAGTCTCAGATTCGGTCTCAGCGGGTGCTTCGGTCTCGGCCTCGGTCTCTGCCGGAGCTGCTGTTTCCGTCTCCGCAGGCTGTGTCTCAGCCGGCTTCTCGGAACTGAAGAAAGGCAGATTATCGAACATGCCGTTCATGTGGGCATACGCGCCGCAGCCGATCAGCGCGGCCAGGAGCAGGCAGATCAGAACCGTGATGATATTCTTTCTGCGTCTTGCAGCCTGTCTCTTTCTGCGTCTTTCGGCTCTGGATTCCTCGCCGTAATCACCGAGCGTATCAGACATCATCCTGTCACGTTTTGTACCGCCGGTATAGATTCCTCTGTCAGATGTATCTCTGCGGTAATTCCCGGAATAGATATCCTCCGTGGATTCGGAATCTGCAAGCGGATCATTGAGTACATTCCCGTTTCCTTCTCCGGCTTCGGATCCTTCTGCTTCGCCCTCCGGCACTTCCGTCGTTTCCGACAGGGCAGCGTCCAGATCTTCGGCAGCCTGGTCAAGATCCTCCACGGTAACCTTCTCAGGTTCCGCATCGGTCAGCTCTTCGACCAGATCTTTCTTATCTTCCAAATCTTTAGCCATAAATCCTCCTTTGGATGCGGGGTGGTTTTGCGCAGGGAACCTGCGGGTACCGCATCGATAAGGGAAGTGCGTCTGAGAGGAATCGAACCTCCGCACGCGGCTCCGGAGGCCGCTGCTCTATCCACTGAGCTACAGACGCATACGCGTGCGCTCCTTAAAGTATATCAAAAAATCCGCAAATTGCAAGTCAATAATAAAGGAAGGGCAGGATTCGTATCCCGCCCCCCATTTTTCATCTGATTTTCATTCACTCCGTAAACAGCGGTGTGGAATAGTATCTGTCGCCGGAATCGGGCAGCAGCGCCACGATCACCTTTCCTTTATTCTCCGGTTTCTTCGCATATTCGATCGCCGCATGGAGGGCTGCACCGGAGGAGATGCCGACCGAGATGCCTTCCGTCTTCGCCAGGAGCTTTGCGGCAGCGAATGCATCCTCATTCTCTACCGGGAATACTTCGTCGTAGACTTTCGTATTCAGCACATCCGGTACGAATCCTGCGCCGATGCCCTGAATCTTATGAGATCCGGCTCTGCCCTCCGAAAGCACAGGGGAAGTTGCCGGCTCTACCGCCACGACCTTGACTTCCGGCTTCTGTTCTTTCAGATACTCTCCGGTTCCGGTCACCGTACCGCCGGTTCCGACGCCTGCGATGAAGATGTCAACCATACCGTCGGTATCCTGATAGATTTCCGGGCCGGTCGTTGCTTTATGGACAGCAGGATTAGCAGGATTGACGAACTGTCCGGGGATAAATCCGCCGGGGATCTCCTCAGCCAGCTCTTCCGCCTTCGCGATCGCGCCCTTCATGCCCTTCGCGCCTTCTGTCAGCACGATCTCCGCGCCGTAAGCCTTCAGGATATTTCTGCGCTCCACGCTCATTGTCTCCGGCATTGTAAAGATCGCACGATAGCCCTTGGCTGCCGCGATCGATGCGAGACCGATGCCGGTGTTGCCGCTCGTCGGCTCAATGATCACAGAGCCTTCCTTCAGCACGCCCCTCTGTTCCGCGTCTTCGATCATCGCTTTTGCGATACGGTCTTTCACACTGCCGGCCGGATTGAAATATTCCAGCTTCAGGAGCAGCGTCGCGGAAAGCCCCAGTTTCTTCTCGACATTGACCGCCTCGACAAGCGGTGTGTTTCCAATCAGTTCGATTGCGCCTTTATAAATGTTCGCCATGGTTTTTCTCCCCTTTCATTATGACCTATTTTATATCGCTGCAAAGCCTTTTTCAAGGTCTGCGATGATATCATCGATATGCTCCGTGCCGATTGACAGCCGGATTGTGTTCTGATAGATTCCCTGATCGGCCAGTTCCTCTGCCGAAAGCTGGGAATGCGTCGTGGACGCCGGATGGATCACCAGGCTCTTGACATCAGCCACGTTCGCAAGCAGCGAGAAGATCTCCAGCGCGT
>DFKM01000079.1 GCA_002373555.1 Lachnospiraceae bacterium UBA3645 | reverse complement strand
CATGGAAGCTGTTCCTGGTACAGCTTCTGAATATTGCCGGCCTCGGCCCGATCTTCGGTGCGCTGTCCGGAGCCATGTGGGGACCTGTGGTCTTCCTGTGGATCACGTTCGGTACTGTCTTTGCAGGTGCTGTACACGATTATTTCGCCGGTATGCTTTCCGAGCGGAACAACGGTGCTTCGATCTCCGAGGTGACCGGTATCTATCTGGGAGATGCCATGAAGGCCGTTATGCGTGTGTTCTCAGTCATCCTGCTGATCATGGTCGGTACTGTTTTCGCCGTCGGACCCGCCGGTCTGCTCGTCACCCTGTTCAAGAACAGCGGTATCGAATCCGGCATCGTGGTACAGGCGACATTCTGGCTGGCCATTATCCTGATCTACTACTTCATCGCGACATTTATCTCTGTTGATAAAGTCATCGGCAAGATCTACCCCCTGTTCGGTATCTGCCTGATCATCATGGCCGTCGGCGTCTGCTTCGGTACACTGACCAGCGGACAGCCGATCCCCGAGATCTGGGCGAACTTTAAGAACGTACATCCGAAGGGAACGCCGATCTGGGCATTCATGTTCATCACGGTTGCCTGCGGCGCCATCTCCGGTTTCCATGCCACACAGTCTCCTCTGATGGCCAGATGCTTAAAGAGCGAGCGTCAGGGACGTTTTGTCTTCTACGGCGCCATGGTCGCTGAGGGCATCATCGCTCTGATCTGGGCTGCTGCCGGCGCAACACTGCTCGGCGGAGAGCAGCTGGCGGAGATGGGCGGCGGAAATGCGAATACCGTTTACACCATCTGCACCATGACCATGGGACGGATCGGCATCATCCTTGCAATGCTCGGCGTTATCGCCTGCCCGATCACTTCCGGTGATACGGCTTTCCGAAGCGCCCGTCTGACCATCGCCGACTGGTTCAAGCTCGACATGGGCAACTGGAAGACCCGTCTCGCACTCTGCATCCCGGTCCTCGGCATCGGTGCGATCCTGGGCTTCGGCAACACGCTCGGATTCATCGATTATCAGATCATCTGGAGATATTTCAGCTGGTCGAACCAGACGCTGGCCATGATCGTACTGTGGGCCGGCTCCATGTACCTGGTACAGAATAAGAAGAACTACTGGATCACAGCGGTTCCCGCGACCTTCATGAGCGCCGTTTCGGCGACCTACTTCATGATGGCGCCCGAGTGCCTCGGCCTGATCCCGGTATTCACGAATAACAAGACCATCGCTTACCCTGTGGGCATCATCGTAGCGATCGTGTTCCTGGGAATCTTCCTTTCAAAAGCGAAGAAAGCTGCTGCTTAAGCTGCTGTCTCTGCCGCGGAAGCATATTATGAACGATACGGGGCAGGAGTCATATCCTGCCCCGTTGTATTTTTTCGGAAACCTGAAGGAGGTTCAGATGCTTTTACCGTCTTCACCACTTGGAAATCAGATCCTGCAGAAAGACGAACTCGCCGCGGACCGTGCGGGCCTGCGGAAATTCGGACCGTGCGGTGCGGGTGCGAGAGCACTGTATATCGGCAGTAAATATATCAGCATACGGTATTATATCGTCTGGGGCGAGGTGCGCCGCGTCTTCAAACGGGTGGCCATGAGCGCCGGCGGTTTTTCCGGCAGGGGCGTGTTCGGATCCATGGCCTATCTCGTCGTACAGTACGGGAACGGCCGCGAAAAAGAATGCTATTTCAAAATGGAGAACGAGCTGGACGCGCTTCTGGATATGATCAGGAAGGAACATCCGGCAGTCCCGACGCACAGCGCGGAAGCGGAAAAGAGGCTGGCCGCGGCGGAAGCGGAGCGGCGGAAACGTCCGCAGATCAGGCTGACGCCCGAGGCGGAGCAGACCGTGCAGTATCTGGAGAGAGCGGAAGCATTTCTGCAGAAAGAACCGGCCGTGTACCGGGATCTGACGGTCTCGGCAAAACAGAAACGGATCGTCGACAACATGAAGCCGCAGGCGATCGCGGCCGGAACGATCGTCGGCATCGCAGGCATCCTGGCAGCCGTTTACGGCGTGTATGGGCTGCTTGCTGGCACCGGAACAGGCATGTATTTCCTGCTCGGCGGCGGCGTTCTCTTTTTCTTCGTATTCTCCGCGAACCTGTTCCCGGGGAAATACAACAGCAGAAAGTATGCGGACGCGGAATGGAACCGGGCCGTGGAAAAAAGCAGACAGTACATTGCCGGCTGGAAGGAACCGTTTCCCGTGCCCGCTCAGTATGCGCATGCGCTCGTGCTCGAGAGAATGATGCGGGTCATCCGCGACGGCCGGGCTGAGGAGGCAGGATACGCGCTTGCGATCGTCAAGAGCGATCTCCGCGCCCTGAATGCGGATGTGAAGGTCACGCAGGAGGAGCATGACGAAGTGGTGGAGATCAAGCCGCTGTTCCTGGTGTGCGATTACGAAGACTGATGACGGCGGCTGCGGGAAACCGTGAGAAAGCGTGCTTCCCGTCCTGCCGGAAGAGAATGGAGATCATTATGGAAGAACTGCTGTTGTTTCTGGAATCCGAAGGCATTGATCCCGGGATGCTTGCCCGTGTAAGAGCGTTCACCGAAAAGCACCCGGCGCCGGAAGCGGAGCGCGGAAGGATCCCCGTGCCGGAGTACTATTATTATGGAAAGAAAACATGGGAGCTGGCGCTTTCCGCACTGCTGGCCGGCCAGAATCTCCTGCTTGCGGGCCCGAAGGCGACCGGTAAAAATGTGCTGGCAGAGAATCTGGCGGCGCTGTTCGGCCGCCCGATGTGGAATGTTTCCTTCCATGTGAACGCTGATGCGGCCTATCTGATCGGCACGGATACCTACAACGGACAGGAAGTGGTGTTCCGTCCCGGTCCGGTCTGGCTGTGCGCAAGGAAGGGCGGCTTCGGGATCCTGGACGAGATCAATATGGCGAAAAACGAGGCGCTCGCCGTTCTGCATGCGGCGCTGGATTTCCGCCGCAGCATCGATGTCCCGGGATACGATAAGATCGACCTGCAGGAAGAGACCCGGTTCATTGCGACGATGAACTATGGTTATGCAGGTACCAGAGATCTGAATGCAGCGCTGACCTCGCGTTTTGCCGTCGTGGATATGCCGCTGATCTCCGGGGAGGATCTGAACAAGCTCATTTCCAGACGGTATCCGGACATCAACGGAAACATCTGCGGTCAGTTCGTAAGGCTGTACGAAGAACTGCAGAAGAAAGCCGAAAGCGCGGAGATCTCCGATGCGGCGCTGGATCTCCGGGGACTCCTGGATGCCCTGGCGCTGATGGAACAGGGTCTGACGTCCGGGGATGCGCTTTCCATGTGCATTGTGAACAAGACATTCGATCCGTATGAAAGAGGCCTGATCCGGGATGTCATTTCCGCCAGGATCCCTGCGGATCTGACCAGGGAGATCGTGTTCGGAAAATGATCAAAAAACAGTATTCGGGAAGCGCCAGGCGTGCGCGCAATATCATATGGAATGCCGCAGGGAGGTACGATTTCGAACCTCCCTTCATGGCGTTCTTCCCGAACGGGACACCGGATCTGTATTTTGACATGATCGTCGGATTCGCGGAAAAGTGGCTGGATCTGGACGCGGTCTGGGCGTTTTTCCAAACCTATGAAGGGGACCGGCGGGCAGAGGAGTTTGATGAATTCCTCTGGCTCGGGATCGAGAACTGCGTGTATGAGAAGGAAGTGCGGGAGCGTCCGGTTCTCGCAGATCTGCGGCGGGTGCGTGCGGCCCGGTTCTATGAAGAACAGGCGAATCTTTCCAGACAGCAGATGGAGTACCAGAGCATGCCCGTGTATACCCAGCAGGAGGCCCGCTGGGCGGAGGTGCTGGGGAAGAAGGCGCCGGTCATGACGCCGCGGGAGCGGAAGATGGCGGACATGCTGCGTTTCTCCGGAGACAGCGGCACGGAGGAAGTGATCGCTGCCATGCGGACGTTTCTGCAGACGTTCTTCCGGTACAGCGGGGAGAGCGTGCCGCATGCGCAGAAAAAACCTTCGCCGCTCGCAAAACTTCTGCTTCGGAAAGAGCATGAGCGGAAAGACCGGTTCATTATCCGCACGGGGACCGGTGAAGGCGATCATGAGAGAGCGGTCAGTCTGGGACACCTCGGGCTCGGGAGGCACCGGCTGCCGACGGCGGAGGATGAAGCGTATATCCGCACTGTTTTCGGAGAATGCAGCCTGACGGATCATGAGCGGAGGATCCTGCAGAATGAGCTCTGCGTGAGAGAGGATGAGGACTGCCGGATCTGGGTCACGAAGGCGGCGCCGGGGAAAGCGCACGCGGAAGGCAGTACTTCCGCGGACGGCGCCGGAACGGAAAGCAGCGGCAGAGCGCAGAAAGAGGCAGCGGAAGCCGCCCGCGCGAGACAGAAACAGCATGCGCTGAATACGCGGTTCCGTATGGAACATGCCGCGCAGATCAAAAGTGCCGAAAAGAATCTGACGGCCCGCATGGAGACGGTGCTTTCTTCGTATCTCCGTCATCTGCCGGAGCCTGCAAGAGCCGGGCGGATCTGCCCGGAAAAAGCCTACCGGCTGCCGACCGTGCAGGACGGGCGCGTGTTCCTGAAGGACGGGGAGGAGACCGAACAGGATATCTTTGTCGATCTTCTTCTGGATGCGTCGCAGTCGCGCATGAACAGCCAGGAGGTGCTGGCCGCGGAAGCGTTTATCATTGCGAAGAGCCTGACGAATCTGCATATCCCGGTCCGGGTGTGTTCGTTCCGGAGCCTGCGGGGCTATACGGTGCTCGATGTGCTCAAAGAGGCCGGGGACAGGGACTGCAGCGGAACGTTCTCCTATTATGCGGGCGGATGGAACCGGGACAGTCTGGCCCTGAAGCTCGCGGGAAGGCTGGACGACGATCCGGTCATCCGGGGAAAAAGAAGACTGCTGCTGATCATGACGGATGCCAGTCCGAATGATTCCGCGCCGCTGGCGGGCGCGGATCGTCTGCTGCCGCAGGAGTATGAAGGAGCAGCAGCGGTGAATGTCACACGGGAGACTGTCCGGGCACTGACGGAAGCCGGGATCCGGACCGGCGCTGTTTTCCACGGGAATACGTCGCATGTTTCAGATCTGCATACTATTTACGGAAGTGCCTGCGTGCGGATCCGGGGGGCGTCCCGGCTCGCGCAGGGCGTTGGCGACCTTCTGCTGATGATGCTGCGGGAAATGCGGAAAGACTGAGCTTTGGACAGAGGCAAGCTTTCTGCCCAGGGAAGATACTTTACGGATGCAAAGCCGGAAACCGGCGCTGCATCCGTATTTTTTTCGCTGAAAAGAAGAGGAAAGTCAGCAGCGTTACGGACGAAAGAGCCGGAAAAGAGAACTGCGTCCGTAAGCACAACCCCGACAAACCCGGACAGGCAGATCTCTGTAAAAATGCATCTCTGTAGCACAGGCTACAGAAATTACATTCCCATTTCGTTAAAATAAAAACGTATCAATATTTATGCCGCAGACTATTTGCAACAATACAGGAGGTTGGTTTATGAGTTTACCTGCATTTGATTACGTCAAGGCCGGGTCATTACAGGAAGCTTCCCGGATCGCGAAGGAGAAGGCCGGGAAAGCCGTGATCATGGCCGGAGGCACGGATGTGATCCTGCTGCTCAAGGACAGAGTGATCGCGGCGGATACCGTCATCGATATCAAGGGGATCGAAGGCATGAATGAGATCTCTTACAAAGAGGGTGAAGGCTTCCGCATCGGCGCGCTCGTCACGCTCTTCGAGATCCAGAATTCGGAAGTCATCAAGGAGAAGCTTCCGGCACTGGCGGACGCTGCGCACTATGTCGCATCCGCCCAGATCCGCAGAAAAGGCACCATGGTCGGCAACATCTGCAACGCTTCCCCTTCCGCCGATACGGCACCTATACTGCTCGCCATGAATGCAGTAGTAAAGGTGGTCAACGGCGAAGAGAAGAAGGATATCCCGATCGGTGAATTCTTCAAGGGCGTCAAGAAAACAGCCCTGCAGCCCGGTGATATCGTCACGGGTGTCTTCATTCCCGAACTCAAGAAGAACGAAGGTTCTGCATATTTCAAGCATGCTGTCAGAAAAGCCATGGATCTGGCAATCGTCGGCGTCGGCGCCTGGGTGAAGATGGACGGCGGAAAAGTCGCTGACTGCCGTATTACCATGGGCGGCGTAGGCATCACACCGCTGCGCGCAAATGACGCAGAAAAGATCCTGATCGGTCAGGAAATTACGGACGAGCTTCTGGAGAAGGCCGGCGTCGCCGCCTCTCAGGACTGCAAACCCATCAGCGATGTCCGTGCATCTGCCGAATACAGAACCGATATGATCCGCGTTTACACCAAGAGAGCCGTGAAAAAGGCTGTCGAGACTTTGGCATAAGAAAGGAGGCAGATCATTATGGCAAAAAGAGTTATCAGCTTCAAGCTGAACGGCGTCGACAGAGATGAACTGGTTCAGGATAACATCACGATGGTCGACTTCCTGAGAAAACAGATGCATCTGACCGGCACCAAGAGAGGATGCGAAGAGGGAGAATGCGGCGCATGCACGATCCTGCTGGACGGCAAGGCGGTCACTTCCTGCACGATGCTGGCTGTAGAGGCCGACGGTCATGAGATCGTCACCATCGAAGGCGTCCGGAAAGACGGCGTCCTGCATCCCATCCAGAAGGAGTTCATTGACAAATGGGCCCTGCAGTGCGGATTCTGCACGCCCGGCATGATCATGTCCGCGATTTCTCTGCTCAATGAGAACCCGAATCCCACCGAGCATGAGATCCGCGACGGCATCGCCGGCAACCTCTGCAGATGCACAGGTTATGTAAAGATCGTGGAGGCGATCGCTTCCGCTGCGAAGATCATGGCGAAGGAGGTGGCGAAATAATGGCTCAGACCAGAAGCGAATACTGGAGCGAGATCAGAAGCGTCTATAAGGATCCCAAGGATTATGTGCTTGCCGGCCGCGGCAATGCGTATGTCCGTATCGATGCGGAAGCGAAGGTCACCGGCACAGCCGTTTACACGGATGATGTCTATCTTCCCGAAACATGGTACTGCAAGCTGGTGCATTCCCCTTATGCGCACGCGCTCATCAAGAGCATTGATTTTACAGAGGCTGAGAAGGTCCCCGGCGTCAAAGGCTTCCTGACCGGCGCCGATTTCCCGGAAGGCCATAACCTCGGAAACCCCGAAGCTTTCAAGGAACTGGCAGATAAGGAGCCGCTGTGCCGCCGCAAGGTCAGAATGGTCGGCGATGAAGTCGCCGCTGTCTGCGCGACCACAGAAGAAGCTGCCGAAGAGGCTGCCCGTCTTGTCAAAGTGGAATACGAGCCGCTGCCCGTCCTGCTGGATCCATTCGATGCCATGGCGCTCGACGCGGAGCCGATCCATTATCCGGCAGACCAGCCCGGCACGGCCAACAACCTGTCCATCTTCACCGTCATGAAGGCCGGTGATCCGGACAAGGCATTCGAAGAAGCATACTATACCGATAAGTCTTATTATAAGACGCAGGAAATGGTCCATGCAGCGATCGAGCCGCACGGTGCCATCGCGAAATACGAGAACGGTGAGTACACGATCTGGTCCACTACCCAGGGCGCTTATGTATCCAGATACTGGGTCGCCTGGGGCCTCGGCGTACCGGAATCCCAGGTCCGTCTGATCAAGCCCATGGTCGGCGGCGGATTCGGCGGCAAGCTCGATGTTTTCGCGCACGAGCTCTGCCCCTGCAAGTTCGCAGAGAGAACGGGCCATCCCGTAAAATGCATCCTGAAGAGAGACGAGGTCTTCAAGTGCACCAGAACCAGACACCCGATCTCCTTCCAGATCGAGTCTGCCTTCAGCAAGGACGGTAAGCTTCTTGCGAAGCGCTGCAGACATATCCTGGACGGCGGTGCCTACGGCGGATCCGGTATTGCTGCCAATACCCTTTCCCTGATCTGCGCGACATTCCCCTACAAGGTAGAGAATATCGACATGATCGCGAGAAGACCGTACACCAACCATCCCGCATCGGGCGCCATGAGAGGCTATTCTGCCTGCCAGGTGCATTTTGCGCATGAGATCCATATGGACGAAGTCGCGAACCACCTTGGAATCGATCCGCTCGAGCTGCGGCATAAGAACGAGATCACGCCTTACTACACCGGCCCTACGGGACTGGAGTTCACATCCTGCCGCTTCAAGGAGTGCATGGATGCCTGCGCAGAGGCGATCGACTGGAAGAACAGATGGAGATATCCGAAGGGCAGCGGCCAGGCGATCGGCATGTCCGGTTCCGGCTTCATGTCCGGTACAGGTTTCCCTGTTCTGGTCACGCCGCATTACTGCTCGTCCACCACAATGGTCCGTCTGAACCGTGAAGGCTATGCGGTCGTATTCACCGGCGCGAATGATATCGGCCAGGGCTGCGATACCGTCATGGCGATGATCGTTGCCGAAGAGCTCGGCCTGAACATGGACGAAGTCAAGGTCGTTCAGTCCGATACCACCACGACCCCCTGGGATGCAGGTTCCTTCGGCTCCCGTGTTACCTTCCTGGGCGGCAATGCCTGCCACCATGCCGTCGGCGATGCCAAGCTGAAGCTCCTGAAGCACTGGGCAGAGGAGTGGGGCTGCAAGCCTACCGATATCAAGATGGCTGACCACCGCGTATTCATCCCCGGCGATGCCGAGAAGAACATCTCCTACAACGAAGCCTGCTACGGCTACGAAGAGAAGAACTTCGGCCGCTGCGTAGCCGGCGTCGGCGCCTACAACCACGAAGGCGACAAGGATGTTTATGTCAAGAACGTCGGCAACTATGCGACGGCCTATTCCTTCTCCGCATCCGCTGCGAAGGTCACCGTCGATATGGAGACCGGTGCGGTCACGCTGGATGACTTCATCTTCGGTCATGACTGCGGACGTCCGCTCAACATCAGAGCCGTGGAAGGCCAGATCGAAGGATCCGTTCTGCTCGGATTCGGCTTCACCTGCTATGAGGAGTGTGTCTATGATAAGGATGGAAGACATCTGAATCCTTCCTTCCGTGATTACCGCTTCCCGACCGCACTGGATATGCCGAACATCACCACGAAGGTCTGCAGTGAGTACGATGAAGAAGGCCCGATGGGCGCGAAGGAAGCCGGCGAAGGTTCCACGGCGCCTGTCGGTTCCGCCATCGGAAACGCGATCAACTATGCGACCGGCCTGGTGATCAAGGAGCTGCCGATCACGCCCGAGAGACTGTGGAGAGCACTGAAAGAGCACGAGAGGACCGGAAAGACCGAATTCGGCGGAGAGGATCTGCCGGAGAAGTTTGCGAATATGCCTCCGCTGCCGAAGAGGTATAATGTATAAAGATTACTGATTCAATCGTAGGGGCGGCCCGAAGAGGCCGCCCTTTGTATAAGAAACCGTACATCGCTGTCATCCTGAAGCCGGCTTGTCCGGCTGAAGGAACCTCGACGTAAAACAGGCGGTTTTACTGAAACCGAAGTCTGAAAGCGGTGGATCCTTCGACAGGCTCAGGATGAC
>DFKM01000184.1 GCA_002373555.1 Lachnospiraceae bacterium UBA3645 | reverse complement strand
CGTGGATCTCAGGCTTTGTGGAACCTGTTACGAACTCGTTACCGCAGTTGCATGTAACCTTTGCCTGGTAGTACTTGGGCTGAATACTCTCCTGCATGATACTCACCTCACATATAAAGATATGCGGATAAACCGCTAAGCGCCTTACTATTCGGGCCTCTGCGCGTCCGGTCATTGCACGCGCCATAACAGTATACCACGAACGGCATAAAAATCAAGTGGAAATTTCAAAGTAATCAAAATCCGCGCACTTTTTATGAAACATCCGGTCGCAGCAGGTGATCCCTGCCATCGTTCCCGTAAATTCACCGTATTTACAGTATTCATCGGAGAATTCCGAAGTGTCAAAGACAGGCCCGATCTTCCGGAATCCTTCTCCGTCATAGGCCCAGGACAGCTGCGTTTTTCTTCCGTCGATTTCGATCCGGAGCCGTACCGGACGGTCCTCTGCCGCCGTCCTCGTATCCGGCACATCGGTCTTCACGCCGTTCTCCACACGGATCACCGAAAGGGCCGGTGTGCCCAGCGTATCGCTGAAATATTTCCGCAGGAACAGATAATTCATGTTGTCATAGTACAGGATGATCCCGGCACTGTGCTGATAGCATTCAGGCGTAAACTCCATTCTGGTCTCGCAGACCGCATGCACATCCGGCAGAATACGCGCCAGGAGGCTGACATGATGCAGCGAGCTGCCGGACTCCTGTCCGCGCATCCGCAGCCAGCCGGGCCGGGACTGCAGATCCGTAAACCGGTCTGCACAGATCCGCGGGGAATAGTAGCCGTTCCGCAGTTGCGGTTCATCAAAATCATCTCTTTCCGGAAGCATCTGCACTGGGTACGCCGGCAGACGGCTCTCTTCCGTATACTCCTGCGCCAGCTTTCCGCCGTATTTCTGCCTGAGCCAGCCGTCTTCCGTCCATTCCATCCGCGCAAGCGCAGCTTCCCGGCCCAGCGTGCAGCGAAGCTCCGGCAGGAAAGGTCTCGAACAGTGATACGCCAGATAGACTTCGCCGGCTGCCGTCTCGATAAAACTGCCGTGCCCGGCTTTCTGCAGGTAGGTATCCGGATTATAATAACGCGGCTTCAGATGATCCGTATCCGCCTTTTCATCATGCTCTTCCGGCACGGACGTCAGGATCGGCCCGAAAGGATCGGCTTCATACGGCCCGAAAAGATTCTTCGATCTTGCCATGGTCACGCAGTGGTAATACCCCGTGCCGCCCTCGGCGCACATCAGATAATAATAACCGTTCCTTTTATAAAGATGCGGTCCTTCCAGGCAGCCGCGGTCCGTTGCGCCGTACCATATGCGCACCGGCTGTCCGGCGACCGCTTTTTTCTCCGGCAGATATTCCGTCACGCTGATGGCGCCCGGCTTACGATAGCCGTCTCTCGTCTCCCATTCCAGGGAGCAGAGCCATTTCCGGCCGTCCTCATCGTGGAGCATCGAAGCATCAAAGCCGGCCGAGTGAAGATACACCGGTTCGCTCCACGGGCCTCTGATATCCGGCGCGGTGACCAGGAAATTATCGATATCAAAATATCTGGCATTCATGGAATTCATGACGCCGTAGACCAGATAGAACAGGCCTTCCTGTTCGCAGTAAGTCAGGCACGGCGCCCAGATCCCTTTGGAAGCCGGCAGACCGGTGAGCCGCACTTTTTCATCATCCGTCAGGATGTGCGTATAAAGTTCCCAGTGCTTCATATCCTTCGAATGATAGACCGGGACCCCGGGGAACCATTCGAAGCTCGAACAGGCAATATAGTAATCCTCCCCTGCGCGGCAGATGCAGGGATCGGCGTGAAAGCCGGTAAGGATGGGGTTTCTGATCATTCTTTTCATCTCCTCTTATCGCTGGTCGGCATAGAGCAAACGGGGGCAGGTGTCTCTTCATGACGAAATACCTGTCCCCGTTTCAATATCCCGTGTTCCTTTTCTGTATTACTCCTTCTTTCCGATTCTCTCCGCCGCCATCTCGATTCCTTCATTATCATCGGACAGAAGCCGGTTCACGCGGCTGATCGTAGCGGTCGAAGCGCCGTTGCTCGCGCAGATCTCCTGGTACGTCTGTCCCCCCAAAAGACGCACCCCGACATCGAACCGCTGCGACAGGGACAGCAGTTCATTCGGTGTACAGATATCCTCAAAGAAGGAATAGCATTCTTCCTTATTCTTCAGTTTCAGTACCGCGTCAAACAACTGTTCAACGTTCGGCGTATGGATCTTTTTATTCACTCTCTCCTCCCATATATTTCCTGATGATCCGAAAGCATCTCCGGATCCAGGCACTACACTGCTTTTATCTTTTACAGTTTAACACTTTGAAGTGAAAAAGGCAAGACAGGTGCAGCGAAATAATACAATCCTAAGACTATTTATACGATTATTTGCCGAATGTAAAAAGGAAATTTTTTTGCAAAAAAAGCTTGCATTATTTTCCTTCCTGTAGTATTCTCTTTAACAAGCAATCGCTTTAACGCATAAAAGCGTTGCATCAGTAAACCATTGGAGGTGTCTGTTATGTTTATCAAAGTTCTTCTGCTCATTGTCTTCTTCGCAGTCATGATCGGAATCGGCTTCTACTGCAGGAAGCACTCTACAGATGTGAACGGATTCGTGCTCGGCGGCCGCTCGGTCGGTCCCTGGTTCACCGCTTTCGCTTACGGTACCTCCTATTTTTCTGCTGTTATCTTCGTTGGTTACGCCGGACAGTTCGGCTGGAA
>DFKM01000156.1 GCA_002373555.1 Lachnospiraceae bacterium UBA3645 | reverse complement strand
TCTGCCACAATCCTTTCTCCATGCCGTCCGGCGGCATGGAAACGCTGCTCGCAGCAGAGTGCGGTGAGATCGACCCGCTGGAGATCATGGCGGATCAGTACGATCTGGTCTGCAACGGCGTGGAGCTTTCCTCCGGCGCCGTCCGAAATCATGATCCCGAGATCATGGTCAAGGCTTTCGAGATGGTAAGACTGGGCGAAGAGGAAGTGAAGGCCAAATTCCCGGCCATGTACAACGCGTTCACCTACGGTGCGCCGCCGCACGCAGGCATCGCGCCCGGTGTGGACCGCATGGTCATGCTGCTGGCCGGCGAGGAATCCATCCGCGAGGTCATCGCATTCCCGATGAACAAGAACGCGCAGGATATCATGATGGGCGCGCCGTCCGTCGTAGAGCAGAAACAGCTGGACGAGCTGCATATCGCAGTCGTCAGCGAAGACTGATCCATTTGCAGCAGAAGAATGAAACAGAGGAGACAGACGGGCTGTCTCCTCTTTCTTTACGCCTCTTTCGGATTCCTTCAGCAGAATTCCCTGAAGTACGCACACTCCTCATCGTTGCACTGCGCCGCTTCCGGTAGCCTCATGTCACAGTGGAAAACATGCGCCAGCTTATTCTGCTCATCTCCGTAATACTTAAACACATTCGGCACGCCTTTTTCCGCAAGCTTCTCACCGAGCTGCGGCGCTGCGCTTTTCAGGAAGTCATCGGAGCATGTCATGTAAAGGACCGGCGGAAAAGCCTCCGTGATATGATCCAGAACATCGATCTTTCTGATCTCTTCCGGCTTCCCTTTCCCGGGCAGCAGATCCTTCATCAGATTCGCCGTAAGCCCTTTCTCCCGCAGATTGATCCTGTACACGCCGCAGTTCAGCGCGATCGCCTTCGGAACAAATTCTTCCGGCACCCGGAAATCATATTCCGCGGCATAGGCCGGATTCGTGCAGATGCAGGCATACAAACCCAGGATATGCGCGCCGGCGGAATCCCCGACGGCAAATACATGCGCCGTATCAAATCCGTATTCTTCCGCATGGGAAAGGACCCAGGAAAACACCGTATTTGTATCTTCCAGCGACGCCGGGAACTTAAACTCCGGCGCCAGACGGTAAGTGAAATTCACGACCGCGAATCCACGTTTGGCGAGGCTCATGCAATAGAACTGATACGTTTCCTTCGTACCGTAGACCCAGCCGCCGCCGTGGACATTGACGATCACGGGCAGGCACTTCCCTGCCTCGGTCTTCGGCCGGTATACATCCAATATCTGCCATTTCCGATCCGGTCCATAAGCAATGTCATCATAGCGGATGACATTCTCTGGCGTCGCAAGGCCCGCATCCCGTTTATCGTCTCCCAGTTTAAAATTCGTCCTGACCATCGTGCTTGTTATGGACATGGTTCGTCTTCCCCCTTGATCCCGAAATCTGCACTATTATAACAGACAATGCAGAAAAAGAACAGTAATGTCAGATTATGATGATCATTTCTTTTCCCTGTGTGTTATACTGCAGTCACAACAGAAATAAAAGGAGACAGACTATGTGGCCCAATTACGCATTCCATGTTCCGGATCAGAAAAAGATCCGCTATATCGTCCATACCGACGCCAAAAATGAAGCTGACGACCAGTTCACGCTGGCCCATATCCTGATGACGGACAAGCTGGATGTCCGCGGGATCATAGCCGGCCACTTTGAAAAAGGCAATAATTACCGGCATCCGCCGAAGACCACTGCGCAGGCCAGCCTCAGGGAAATCAATCTGATCCTGGATCTGATGGGGCTTGCCGGAAAATACCCGGTCTTTAAAGGCGCGGAAGAAGGGATTCCGGATGAAGCAACGCCGATCGTCACCGAAGCCGCAGAATTCATCATTGAAGAAGCCATGCGGGATGATCCCCGGCCGCTCTATATCGGCATGCAGGGCGCGATCACAGATCTTGCCTGTGCGATCCTGATGGAGCCGAAGATCTGCGAAAGAATAACCTGCATCTGGATCGGCGGCGGCGACTATCCGGAAGGCAAAGAGGAATTCAACCTGATGAGCGATATCGCTGCCGCGAATGTTGTCTTCTCCTCTTCCATGCCGCTCTGGCAGGTGCCCACAAACACCTACAAGCAGTTCGCCGTTTCGCTTGCCGAGCTGCAGGTCAGAGTCCGCCCGTACGGCCGGATCGGAAAATACCTCTTTGACCAGATGATCGATCTGAACGATAAGCTTGCCGACCTCTCCCACTGGCCGCACGGCGAGACCTGGTGTCTCGGCGATGAAGGCGTGATCTGTGCGCTGCTGGAGGACAGAGAGCGCGTCGGCGGATATACTTATATTGACGCACCTCGGATCAATGAAGACATGAAATATGTTCCGGGAAACTCCAGTCGGAAGATCCGTGTATATCACACGATGGACGTCAGACTGGATCTGGAGGATCTGTACGCGAAGCTTGCGATCAATTATCCGGATGCTGACAGCTGAGACACTGGAAGGAGCTGACAGCTGCAAGTACAAAAAGAAGATCTGCAGGTCATAGATCTGCAGATCTTCTTTTTGTTCACACATATTTTTACATCAGGCTCTTGCCTTCTCCCCACGCCTTTCCGGCCTTCTCGCCGATCGCATAGTAATCGTTCCGGAACTGATCGAACAGGATCGCGCCAATCTTCTCCGGATCGACTTTGCCGGCCTCATCCAGCACGCCCTCTTCTGCTTTCACATTCACGATCTTTCCGACGACGGCATGAAACTCCTCCGTATCGATCTCCTGCTCCAGCTCGCATTCCATGACGACAGGGAATTCGTCAATAATGGGCGCGTGCACATGATCGCTCTTCACCGCGGTCAGTCCGGTACGTTCAAACTTGTCATCCATCTTATTGCCGGATGCGATGCCGAAGAAATCCGCTTCCTTCATATGGGCACGGTCGGCAAGGCTCACGGTGAAAGCCTTCGAGACACGGATATTCTGCATGGTCTTCTTTCCTCTGCCGATAAACAGGGTGATCTGGTTCATTGCAGAGATCATGCCCCAGGCAACATTCATGACGTTGACTTTCTCATTTTCATCATATGCAGCTACCATCAGTACAGGCATCGGAAATACGGCCTGCACGACGCCGAGATCTTTCTTCATTTCAATAACCTCCATAAAATGATCTGGTACTGAATACTGTAGCATTTTTCATAATCAAATGCAAACAGATCTGCCGAGTATCATAGCCGTTTGCAATGCGCCCATTCTCTGCTATACTGTCTGAAACGGAGGCATTACCATGGAGAGAAACGAGATCTGGCGTTCCTACGGGACGGATTTTAAAGAGATGACAAAACGGCTTCTCACGCAGACGGCGCTTGCAGAACACATTTTCCGCACGACTGACAGACGGCCGGCGTCAGCAGTCCGCATCGGCATCAAGCCGAACCTGGTCACGCCTGCACCGGCGGATTTCGGCGGCACGACCCACCCGGAGATCGTCGCCGGGATCATCGAGTATCTGCAGGAAAACGGCTTCTCCGATCTCGTGATCGCCGAGGGCTCCTGGGTCGGCGACAAAACGGCGGAGGCGTTCGAGTACTGCGGTTACAATGCGCTATCCGAACAATACGGCGTACCGCTTCTGGATACTCAGAAAGACGGCACTTATACGGCTGACGCAGCGGGCATGAAACTCTCCGTCTGCAATTGCGTGCGGAATTTCGACTTTCTGATCAATGTTCCGGTGCTCAAAGGCCATTGTCAGACGCATGTCACCTGTGCCCTCAAGAACATGAAGGGCCTGATCCCGAACCGGGAGAAACGGCGCTTCCATACGATCGGCCTGCATAAACCGATCGCCCATCTGAACACCGCGATCCGCCCGGATTTTATCGTCATCGATCACATCTGCGGCGATCCGGATTTTGAGGAAGGCGGCAGCCCGCTTGTCCGCAACTGCATCATGGCCGCGCTTGATCCCGTGCTGACGGATGCTTATACATGTTCCCTGCTGGGTGTTCCCGTCTCGAAAGTTCCTTATATCGGGATGGCGGAAAAACTCGGCATCGGCAGCGCCGATCTGTCCGCGCTGCGCCTGATCACCTGCGAAGGCGATCCGACGGACGATGCCCCGATGGAGCATCATCTGCTGGATGTCAGCTATGCTGTCGACGAATCCGATTCCTGCAGCGCCTGCTATGCCATGTTGGTCCCGGCGCTGGACCGTCTGCGCGCGGAAGGCCTGCTGGAGCAGCTGGACACGACCATTGCCATCGGCCAGGGACACCGTGGGAAGACCGGCAGACTGGGCGTGGGAAACTGTACCCGCGGGTTTGATTATTCCATCGCCAGCTGTCCGCCGGAGGAAGAGGATATCTATAACGGCATCAAAAGATATATCCTGCAGCAGAACTGAAACGGATTTCCCGCTTATCTGCGTCTGAAGTACTGCAGACCGGCTGCAGCCATATTATTCTGCGCTCTTCGTGCCTTCCGTTCTTCCTCGGAAAGCTCGGGGCTGTCATCGTCAGCACCCATATTTTTCACGATCCAGTAAGCGCCGTACAAACCGCCTGTGATCACTGTCAGAAACAGGATCTTAAAAAAACCAGCGATCTTCTTCATGAAAGGTATCTCCAATCAGAATTTTTCTCTATTATATCAAAATAATCGGCATCCGTACACCTGCAATCAGCCATTTCTTTCCGATTGCGCCCCGCCGGTTCTCTGTTATAATAGGACTGATCTGACCATCAACAGAGTGCAAGGAGGGCAACATGCGTTACATTCCATTCGGCGAATCAAAAGAAAAGTTATCGGAGATCGTTCTCGGTCTGATGCGGATCGGTCCGGGAAAGACCACGACACAGTCCATGTCTGTTCAGGAAGTGGAATTTCTCCTGGATACCGCGTTTGATGTCGGCATCAACATGCTGGATAATGCCGATATTTACGCAAACGGTGCCTGTGAAAAAGTGCTGGGTGAAGTATTTGCCGCCCGCCCGGATCTGCGGCAGAAGTTTTTCCTACAGACAAAATGCGGGATCGTAAAGGATCCCGACATCACGTATTTTGATTTTTCCAAAGAACATATTCTGGAATCGGTCGACAACAGCCTCCTGCGCATGCAGACGGATCATATCGATTCCCTGCTTCTGCATCGTCCGGATGCGCTGATGGAACCGGAAGAAATCGCAGAGGCCTTTGCTATCCTGAAAGCCGCCGGAAAAGTACGGCACTTCGGTCTCAGCAACTGCAGCCCGATGATGATCGAACGGCTGAAAAAGGTGCTGACCGTCCCGGTCGCCGCCGACCAGATCCAGCTGAGCGCTGCATTTACACCCGCGATTGATGCAGGCTTCAATTTCAACACCATGACAGACGCCGGCATCATGCGTGACGGCGGGATCATCGAATACTGCGGAATGAACGACATTGTGATCCAGGCCTGGTCCGTCATGCAGTACGGCTTCTTTGAAGGCGTATTCCTCGGTTCGGAGAAATATCCGGCCCTCAACCGCGTCATCGACAGAATCGCAGAGGAGAAAGGCGTGACGAATACTGCCGTTGCCCTTGCGTGGATCCTGCGCCTTCCCGTTTCGATGCAGGCGGTGATCGGCACCACAAAACCGCAGCGCATCAGGGATTCCGCGGCGGCAGCCTCCTTCACGCTGACCAGGAAGGAATGGTATGAGATCTATCTGGCCGCAGGCAATATACTGCCGTAAAACATTACACATCTGATACAATACTGACACAGTCAGTGAAAGGGGTTATTCATTTATGCCTGCATTTTTCGGAGCAGAGGAAATATGGGGCCGCCGCAGCGACGGCGAGGAAGCGGAGAAAGTGATCCTCGTCGGCGTGTGGGCGCTTTCTGAGAATGAATTTCATACGGAGGAGGATTTCCGGCATTCTCTGGATGAGCTGGAGGATCTGGCAAAAGCCTGCAGAATGGATCCCTGCTGCCGCGTGACGCAGCAGCTGCCTTCTGTTGACAAAGCACTTTATGTCCGTTCGGGAAAAGCGGAGGAGATCGCAGCGCTCGCGGATGCCTGGGAAGCCGGCCGCGTCATTTTTAATGATACCCTCTCCCCGTCCCAGATCCGGAATCTGCAGAAAATCCTGAAAGTCCCGGTGACAGACCGTACCCGGCTGATCCTCGATATTTTTGAGCGGCGTGCCAGGACAAGAGAGTCCAGACTGCAGGTGGAACTGGCAAAACTGCAGTACCTGAAGCCGCGTCTGATCGGCATGTGGGAGACCCAGAACCGGCAGGGCGGCGCCTCCGGCTCCCAGTCTTCCAAGGGTGAAGGTGAGAAGCAGCTGGAGATCGACCGCCGGACCATTGATCACCGCCTGGCCGAGCTGCGGCGGGAACTGACAGAAGTCACCCGGGAAAGAGAAACGCAGCGAAAGAAACGGAAAAACGCGCGTCTTCCCCTGGTGGCTCTGGTAGGCTATACCAATGCGGGAAAATCCACCATCATGAACGCCATGCTGGACGAATGGACTTCCACCCCCGCCGTGGAAGACCGGAAAGTCTTTGAAGCGGACATGCTGTTTGCCACCCTGGATACCACCGTCCGCCGTGTCGAAATGGAACGCGGCCGCGCTTTTCTCCTCTCCGATACCGTCGGATTTATTCATCGGCTGCCGACTACGCTGGTGGAAGCATTCAAATCCACGCTGGAAGAAGTGACCCAGGCCGATCTGCTCCTGCAGGTGGTGGATGCCTCTGATCCGTATGCGCCGGAGCATATCGAAGTCACCAAAAATACGCTGACGGAGCTTGGTGCAGGACACATTCCCATGATCACCATCTTCAATAAAGCGGATCTGTGCGACTCTTCGATGCATTTCCCCAGGCGCGGTCTGCGGGAAGAATCCGTCGCCGGCGAAAGCAATGAAAACATCTATATTTCCGCCAAGGAAACGGAATCCATCCGTCTCCTGACTGATGCCATCCTGGAGAAGCTGGAACGCGGCGATGTGGAGCGTGATTTCCTGATCCCTTATACCAAAGGCGCCGTGCAGTCCTGGCTGATGGAAAACGCCCGCGTCGGGAACACGGAGTATCTCGAAGCAGGCGTATCGATGCACGTAAAATGCGATAGAATTGTAGCGGAAAAAGCAGAGCGGATGCTGCAGTAAATGCAGCCGGGGAACCGGCATCAGGTTTCAATATGGTCCATCATGAATTCAATGATGCCGTTTTCCACTTCATCGCAGAGCTCGGCATAGTTATGAATCTCGTGACGGTAGCCGGAATACAGAAGCGTATCCACTTCATTTCCGTTGTCCGTGAGCCAGTTGGAGACCTGATAGACGCCGGTACCATACTGGCCGACGGGATCCTGATCGCCTGCGATATTGTATACCGGCAGTTCCGGCGGTACTCTCTTTGCCCATTCCGGGCCGGTAATGCAGTCGATCATCTGGCAGAAATACAGGAATGCCCTGTTGCTGGTCGGCTTCGTAAACGCATCGAAAGGATCGTTCGCGTGATCAAGCTGCACATACGGATCATCGCAGATCCATTCATTGCCGAGCTTGACGCCCTCGTCGCACCGCGCGAACATCCAGCCCATCAGCATTCCGCCGACATTCGGATCGGCTTCCTCTCCCTTTCCTTGTTCGATCAGCTGCTGCAGATAAGCCATGCCCTCCGAAAGCCCCGGGAATTCACCGCTTGTTCCGCACAGGATCACCCCGTCAAGCTCCTCCCCGTACGCAGCGATATAGTCTCTGGCAATAAATGAGCCCATGCTGTGCCCGTACAGGAAATACGGCAGCTCCGGATATTTCTCCTTTACGATGCCGGTCAGCGTGTGTTCATCCTCCATCATCGTGTGCGGGCCCTTATCGCCCCAGTCGCCCCAGCAGTCATTCTCCAGGGCCGTCTTCCCGTGTCCGACATGATCGTCTGCAGCGACAATGAATCCTGCGCTCATAAATTTCACGATCATGTGAAAATACCTGCGGGAATGCTCACCGAAGCCATGCACCAGCTGAACGATTCCAACCGGTCTGGCAGCAGGTACATAGATCCAGCCATAAACAGTGTCTCTCTCATTGTACGACGGAAATGTGACCTCATGCAGCATTGCGAAACCCTCCTATGTTTAGATATTCACCGTTGCATGTCAATTATATAAGCAGAATAGCATTATTTCAAGACCACTTTATCTACAGACATGATCGTTTTCCCTTCTCATATGCAGGATCCACCCTCATCAGCGTGATCCTCTTCATTTTCTGCTGTCGTTTCCGATACTTTTCTGATCTTGTACCAATAATCCGTCTTTTCCCCAAGCACATTCTCTTCAGCCGTCAGCTGCGGATTCTCAGCAAGAATCTGGGCGAAAAGAGGATAAAAAGCAGTGCTTTCCATGTTCGTACCGGCATCCAGTGCTTCCGAAAGGAATTCAAATTTGGATCTTCTTTTGTCCAATGACAGTTTCTCCAACGAATCAGAATTCACATTTTGAAAACGCCAGACCGATCATCGCGCATAGAAAAATACTGATGAACGACCAGTTTCCAAACATCAACCTGAAAATAAACCGAGGATTACGCCGATCAATACACCGATTAGTGTGAAGATGAACGAACGATTCATTCATGTACCTCCATGCTGTACGGTTTCCTTCATAACACTACATCTTTATAAAATCATTTACTACCTTAGTATATCATCTTATTCTGCACGAATCCGTCATTGTATTAGAAAGAATAATTGCTTTTCTAATCTCTGTCGTAGTAAGTGTGGTTGGCGCTTACATTTGCAAGTGGCTGGATGGAGATCAATAGTACGCAGCCAGCACAAACGGAGCAGCTCACCGTAAGGAGCAAGAAAACCCCAGAGAGTCGCAGCCTCTGGGGTTTTCGTTCGCACATGGAAATTACCGCTTTCCTTAGCTGAATCTAGGATACACCATTATTCATAAAATGTCATTGAACATCATTTTATAAGATTGAGACGTTTTCGATATCTTCTGAGTTCCTTCTTAAGAAGCCTGGTTCTTCTCTACTTTTTGACCTTCATGGTCTTCTTAAACCCGGTCTTTGAGGAGAACAGTTTCTTATAATTCTTCAGCTTTGCCTTCGGTACTTTGATAGCAGCTTTCTTATCGATGCTCTTGATCGCATTCTTGCCGACGGATTTCAGCTTCGTCGATTTAATGGTGATCGTCTTCAGCTTCTTGTCGCCGGAGAAAGCAGACTTTCCGATCTTGGTAACGCCTTTTCCGATCGTTACCTTTGTCAGCTTCGTATTGCCGGCAAATGCGCTTGTCCCGATGGTTTTGACATTATCTCCAATGGTGACCTTCTTGATTTTTGTGAACTTGTTAAATGCCTTGTTTCCGACGGCGGTAACCTTGAACAGGGCGCCATTGATCTTTATCGTCTTCGGAACGGTCAGCTTTGTCAGTTTGGTCTTCTTTTTGGTCGTACCGGTGAGGGTGACCGTACCGCTGCCCTCCATGTCGGCATTGGTCACTTTATACTTCATCTTGGAAACGATATAGGTTTTACCCTTCACCACAGTCTTGGCGGCCTTCTCAGATTCTTCTTTTGCCTTCTCCAGTGCCGCAATCTTCGCTTCCGCATCCGTCAGCTTCTTCAAAGTATCCGCAGGCACCAGTTTCTTCTGCGCATCGGTCAGCTTATCATATGATGCGCGGACAGCTGTGACAGCATCCTTGTCCGCGAGCGTCATCGCGTCCGCAGCTTTCAGAGCAGTGATAGACGAAACTGCGGTATCTGCTGCCTTTTTATCCACTTCCATGTCATCCGATGTATTTGTATTATCCGGATTTGTTGCCGCTTCCGAGATCTTAAACGTCTTTGAAACAGAACCGGTATAATTTCCTGCTCCCGTGATCTTTACGGTTGCTGTTCCGACTTCTGTATTATTGCTGTATTCCACCGTATAGTCCGTGCCGGATTTCAGCGTGAAGTTCGTACCATTTACATCCATTTTCACGGTCACGTTCTGTGTCAGCGTCTTCCCGGTATATGTTTTATCCGAAATCCCTGTCACGGCTGCTTTTGCGATGTCGATCTGCTTTATCGTTACAGATTCCGTTCCCGTAATGGTCAGCGTCTTGTGATCGGAGCTGATATCCGCAGTATATCCAGACGTGATCTTTTTCCCGCCGTAAATAAACTCAAAAGTATCTCCGAATTTCCACTCGCCCTTTGCCTTCAGTTCAACAGAGTGTCTGTAGGTCTTTCCGACTTTGGGGATGCCCGACCCGCCTTTCATATCAATCACTGAATCGCTGATCCAGGCTTCGTTTGTGATCTCCATCTTGTCTGTGAAATTCACGCCGTCCGCATCTTTCTCATCATGGACTTCCGCGGTAAACGGCACTACATTGACCGGATCAAGTGCCGTCCAGATATTTCCGATGTCAACAGTGGTGATCTGGCTGGTTTGCACTGCAGCCGGCTTTACTGTCAGTGCAATTTTGTTGAACTCACTGGCATAGTCGGTCAGCTTATCCCCGTTGATCTGTTCACTAAAAACATACATCGTGTAGTCTCCTGCTGTCAGACCTGCAGGAATATTTACAACCTGACCGCCATCGGCTGAGGCTGCACTGTTATTTGCGATGTTGCCGTAGTATTTCGCAGTACCTTTACTGTCACACAGGATCACGGACACATATTCATTATTTCCGGTCTTCGCGCCGGAATAAACGACCGGTATACTCCATTCAGAATAGCCCTTATCCGCTTCAAGAGTCGCTCCGGTCGCGGCGGCAGCGTTAAAACCACTGCGGCTTGCATCCTTCAGCGTCAGTTTCCATTCATTTGTGGCAGTATCTGAAATCGCGCTCAG
>DFKM01000169.1 GCA_002373555.1 Lachnospiraceae bacterium UBA3645 | reverse complement strand
GTTCTGCGGCTTGATATCGCGGTGGATAATGTGCTGCTTGTGCGCCGCCTCGATGCCTCTCGCCACCTGCATGGCAACTTCGATGGATTCCCTGATCTCGAGCTTTTTCTTGCGCTCGATGTATTTCTTCAGGGTAATGCCCTCTACCAGTTCCATGACAATATAATGAACGCCCCTGTCCTCTCCGACATCGTAGACATTCACGATATTCGGATGCGCGAGTCCGGCCGCGGACTGGGCCTCCATGCGGAATTTGCTGACAAAGTTCTTCTCGCTTGAAAATTCCGACTTCAGTACTTTTATCGCGACCGCACGGTTGAGCTTTAAGTCTGTTGCCTTGTAGACATCCGACATGCCGCCCGAACCGATGCGGCTTATGATCTCATATCTGTTTCCTAAAAATGTTCCGGCTCTCAGCATGTTTTTCCTTCTCCCGTTTCAGGGTCTATCACCACAATGGATATATTATCCTGTCCCCCGCGGCGGTTACCCTCCTGCAGAAGCATCAGAACCGCTTCCTGACATGTGCCGCTCGTCTTTACGATCTCCCGGATCTCCTCATCCTTTACCATGTTCGACAGCCCGTCTGAGCACAAAAGGATCCGGCATCCCGGTTCCAGAGTTACTTCAAAAAAATCGGCGGTCACGGAATCTCTTACCCCTACCGCTCTCGTAATCACGTTCTTATTCTGGATGAACAGCTCGCTGTCGCGTTCGATCCTGCCTTTGGCGACCATTTCCTCCACCCAGGAATGGTCCTTCGTGATCTGCCGGATCTCATCCCCGATCATGTACAGACGGCTGTCGCCGATATTCGCAACATACAGGATGCCGTCCTCAATGACAGCGCAGACAAGCGTGGTGCCCATGCCGTGCAGGTCATCAAAGGTGCAGGCTTTCTGATACAGTTCGCTGTTGACTTCCTGTATCGCCCTGCTGAAGGCCGGGATCGGATCCCCTCCGGTGTCCGCACCGATCAGCTCGACCATCCGCTCCACCGTATAGCGTGAAGCAAAGCCGCCGCCCTGGTGTCCGCCCATCCCGTCGGCGACCATATAGAAATCCGGGAGACTGCCGAGCGGTGTATCCTGTGCGAACACAAAATCCTGATTGTTCTTTCTGATCTGACCGACATCGGTCAGTGCACAGCTTTTCACAGTACTCCCTCCCTTCCTATGCATTTTCCTGTACGCGTCTTCTTAACTGGCCGCAGGCGCTGTCGATATCTGCGCCCATACCTCTCCTAATAGTAGCATTAATTCCGGACTTTTCAAGTCGAATTTTGAATTCCTCGGAATGCACGCGGCTGCTCCTTCTGTAACTTCTCTCCCGCACCGGGTTCACCGGAATCAGATTGACATGACAGTTCCTGCCCGCAAGGAGCCGGATCAGCCGGTCCGCCATCTCCGGCGTGTCATTGACGCCGGCAATGAGCGCATACTCATAGCTGACTCTCCGCCCGGTCGCATCAAAATACCGGTCACAGGCGGCGAGCGTCTCTTCGATCGTATACCGGTTCGCGACCGGCATCATGGTGCGCCGCAGCGCATCCTCCGGTGCATGGAGGGAAAGTGCCAGTGTGATCTGGAGCTTTTCTTCCGCAAGCCGGTCGATCATCGGCACCAGACCGCAGGTCGATACGCTGATCGACCGCTGGCTGATCCCTCCGGCCCCGGTATCGGAAACGAGCCGGATAAAACGCACCACCTGGTCGAAATTGTCTAACGGTTCGCCCGTTCCCATGACAACGACATTGCTGACCCGTTCCTTTGTAATCCGTTCGATACTGTATACCTGGGACAGGATCTCCGAAGCGGTCAGGTTCCTGATGAGCCCGCCGATCGTCGAAGCGCAGAAATGGCATCCCATCCGGCATCCGGCCTGGGACGAGACGCATACGGAATTGCCGTGCTTATACGGCATGAAAACGCTCTCGATGATCTGTCCGTCATGCATCCCGAAGGCGAATTTCTGCGTGCCGTCCGCTTTCGAGATCTGGTGCGCCGCCACCGTCAGTTCCGGGAGCCAGGCGGTCTCCGCAAGCTTCCGGCGAAGGGATGCCGGCAGGTTCGTCATCTCGTCAAACGATGCCGCTCTTTTTTCATGTATCCACTGATAGATCTGTCCTGCTCTGTAGGCAGGCTCTCCGGCTGCGGAAAGCAGTTCCTTTATCTCGGAAAGATAAAGCGAAGCGATATCCGTTTTTCCGGCAGGCGTAAGAATCTTTTCATTATCCATTATATCTTCTTTCTGAATACCGAGATGAAGAAGCCGTCGCACGGATCGATGCCCGGCAGCAGCCTGATATAACCGTCCCGTGCGGTCTCCCGGGACGTTAACGCCGCCGGAAGCAGCCGCCGGATATCCTCCGGAACAAGGGCGGAATGCGAAAGGATATAGTCTCTGCCGCCTTCATTTTCTTCTTTCGTCAGGGTACAGGTGCTGTAGATCAGCACACCGCCGGGCCTGACATATCTCTTTACGTTATCCAAAATCTCCTGCTGAAGCTTCGCGAGCTGCGTGATCTCCCCCGGAGAGGCATTGTACTTGATATCCGGTTTTCTTCCGAGCACCCCGAGTCCGGAGCAGGGAAGATCCGCGATCACGATATCCATGGCCTCCTCCCATTCGGGAACAAAGGAAGCGGCATCCTGGCAGATGACTTTGATATTTGATGCGCCGGCACGGGCTGTATTCTCCGTGATGAGCGCGCATTTGCTGTCTGATTTATCGCACGACAGGATCATCGCGTCCGGCAGGACATCCGCGATGTAAAGGCTCTTGCCGCCCGGCGCCGCACACACATCCAGCACGGTACTGCCGCCAAGCTGCCCGGCGATCTGTCCGACCAGCATGGAAGAAATGTCCTGTACTGTCATACCGCCGGAAGCAAACAGCGGCAGGCTTCTCAGATCGTCGCTTCCCGAGATGGCATAGGCTCTCTCCGGGAAGGGCGCGGCTTCCGCATCCACGCCGGAGGCTTTCAGCATTTCGACGCGCTGTCCGTCCAGGGAAGGATTTCCCCGGAAGCGGACATAGACCTTCTGCGGTCCTTTAAAAGCGGCTGCCATCCTGGCGGTATCCGCTTCTCCGTATTCCTTCACGAACAGCTTCATCATCCATTCCGGAAGGCCGTACCGGATATGTTCGGGAACCGGCAGCCAGTCCGTCTTCCGATAAGCGGAACGCAGCACGCCGTTGACAAAACCGGCAAGGCTTTTCTGTCTGGTCTTCTTGACCGCTGCCACTGTCTCGTAGATGGCAGCGCGGGCCGGGACCCGATCCATGAACTCTTTCTGATAAAAACCCATGCGGAGCGCATTCCGGATCGCGGGCTTCATCCGGTCGGGCGGAAGACTCGCGACCTGGCCGATCAGCCAGTCCAGATAAAGCTGCTCCTCTTTGGTGCCTTTGACCAGCCTTCTGACCAGCCGGATATCCTCGCTTTTCAAATACGGTTGTGCCTCCGGAAGGGCATTCAGAAGATCCCCGATCTTTTCGCCCTCCTCGAGCTTTACAAGTATGGAAAGTGCCGCATCTCTGGCAGTCATCATCATGCTTATCTCCTGCGGTTCGCGATCGCGATCAGTCTCAGCAGCTGCAGAATCGACGCAGCCACGGCGGCAACATACGTAAGTGCCGCAGCCTTCAGTACCTTCCTGGATCCCGACACTTCATCCTGCGCCATCATGCCGGTCGACTGCAGCAGCCGGAGGGCCCGCGCGGAAGCGTCGAATTCGACGGGGAGCGTCACGATCTGGAACAGAAGTGCGCCCATGAAGAAGATGATCCCGAGATTGATCAGGAAAGTGCTGGCCGATCCGCCGATCAGCAGTCCGATGATGATGAGCGGCCAGGAAAGCGTGGAGCCGATGTTCGCCACCGGCACGAGCGCGCTGCGGATCGCCAGCGGCGCATATCCCTTGTCATGCTGCATGGCGTGTCCGCACTCATGTGCCGCAACGCCGATCGCAGCCAGGCTCGTGGAATTATAGACCGGATCCGAAAGGCTGACCGTCTTGTTTCTCGGATCAAAATGATCCGTCAGATTCCCTGCTATATGCTGTACGCTGACATCATAAATGCCCTGCGAATGCAGAAGCTCCATCGCAGCCTGTGCGCCGGTCAGTCCGCTCCGGCTCGCAACGCGCGAATATTTCCTGAATTCCGAATTGACTCTCGATGACGCGATCATGGATATGACAGCGCCGATAATGACCAGCAGATAGGTCCAGTCCATACCGTAACCGTAATAATAACCCATGCTGTGCTCCTTTCCTTTTGCTGTCTGCTTTTCAGACTATCTAAGCTGTTCGCCCTCGCAGACCGGATACCCGCGCAGATACTCGGCTGCGGACATTTCCTTTTTTCCTTCCGGCTGGAGGCGTTCGATCATCAGGATCCCGTCTCCCGTCCCGATCCCGAAGCCGTTTTTCGTTACGCGGACGATGGTGCCGGGCGCGGCATTTCCGCCGGAAACAGACGCGCCGGTGATCTTCAGCCGTTTTCCGTTCCTCTCGGTATAGGCACCGGGCCAGGGGTACAATCCCCGCACTCTCCGCTCCAGGACCTCTGCCGGCAGGGAGAAATCCATCCGGCCCATTTCCTTTTTCAGCATGCCCACATAGGAACCGCCTTCCGGCTGCGGCACAGGCTTTATACTGCCGGAGGCCAGACCGGCGAGCGTCTCCATCAGGGTCTCCGCGCCGAGCACGGAGAGTTTGTCAAACAGGCTGCCGCCTGTCTCATCGTCTGCGATCGGGATCTTTTTCTGCAGAAGGATATCGCCCGTATCCAGGCCTTCATCCATCAGCATCGTGGTGACGCCGGTCTCCGTCTTTCCGTCCAGGACCGACTGCTGGATCGGCGCCGCGCCTCTGTACTCCGGAAGCAGGGATGCATGCACATTCACGCATCCGAGCGGCGGGATCTGCAGAACTGCCTTCGGCAGGATCTGTCCGAAAGCGACCACGACGATCACGTCCGGCGCGATCTCCCGCAGTTCCTCTATGACAGCTTCTTCCCGCAGCCGCTCCGGCTGGATCACCCGCAGACCGCAGGCAAGCGCCGCTTCCTTCACGGGAGACATGGTCAGCGTCTTCTTTCTGCCCTTCGGGCGGTCCGGCTGCGTATAGACCGCAGCGATCTCGATGCCGCCTTCCTGCATTGCTTTCAGAACGGGCACGGAAAAATCCGGTGTTCCCATGAATACTGCTTTCATATGTTCTCCTTTCGGTCCTGCATTCGGATTCTTCATAAGTATAGCCTAAAGAAGATGATCACGCCATAGAGTTCACACAACTTTAACGAATTGGCAGAACAGGACATTGTAAAAGGGAACCATCGGTTCCCTTTTGCATCATCTTATAATAATTTCATCTCTTCCCGGGCCGTTGCTGATCATCTTAAGCGGCACCTGAAGTTCCTCTTCGATCCTCTCGATGTATTTCCTGCAGTTCTCAGGCAGCTGACTGTATTCCCTGATGCCCCGGATATCGCATTTCCAGCCGGGCATCACTTCCCATACGGGCTTTGCCTTTTCCAGCTTGGATGCAGCCGGGAAGTCCTTCGTCACTTCGCCGTCGATCTCATAGCCGGTGCAGATCGGGATCTCGTCAAGATAGCCGAGCGCATCGACGATCGTCAGCACCGCCTCCGTAGCGCCCTGGATCCGGCATCCGTAGCGGCTCGCGACCGCATCGAACCAGCCGACTCTTCTGGGCCTGCCTGTGGTGGCACCGTATTCACCCTTGTCGCCGCCGCGCTTTCTGAGCTCTTCCGCTTCCTCGCCGAAGATCTCGGACACGAATGCACCGCCGCCGACCGCACTGGAATAGGCCTTGACGACCGCAGTAATATTCTGAATTTCATAGGGAGGAATACCTGCGCCGATCGCGCCGTACGCTGCGAGCGTAGAGGAGGAGGTGACCATCGGATAAATACCGTGATCCGGATCCTTCATCGATCCCAGCTGGCCCTCGAGCAGAATGTTCTTCCCGTCTTTGATCGCCTGATGCAGATAAGCGGAAACATCCGCCGCATAAGGAGCGATCATGTCGCGGTAGCTGTGGAGCTCCTCCATGATCTCCTCTTTCTTCAGCGGTTCCTTATGATAAAGGTTCTCGAGCATGACGTTCTTGAGCGTGATGATCTTGTCGACTCTGTCGGAAAGGATCGCATCGTCAAAAAGCTCGTTCACCTGAATGCCGATCTTGGCAAATTTATCGGAATAGAAAGGCGCCATGCCGGAATGCGTGGATCCGAAAGCCTTTCCCGCAAGCCGTTCCTCTTCGCAGACGTCAAATAGGATATGATAAGGCATCAGGAGCTGTGCTCTGTCCGACACCATGATCTTCGGTGCGGGAACTCCTGCCTCTGTCAGTGCCTTCAGTTCCTTCATCAGATAAGGAACATTCAGTGCAACGCCGTTTCCGATGATATTCGTGATATGACCGTAAAACACGCCCGAAGGAAGCAGATGCAGCGCGAACCGGCCGTAATCGTTGATGATCGTATGTCCGGCATTGCTGCCGCCCTGAAAACGGATGACTATATCGGATCTCTCCGCAAGCATATCCGTGATCTTGCCTTTTCCTTCATCGCCCCAGTTGGCGCCTACTATCGCACGAACCATATAAACCTCCTTGCCTGATCCACTGAAGGACCGCTCTTCCTTCCGTTTTCCTGCTACAATATACCCTATCGACGTTTCAAAATCAAGTACCGTCTGAGCGCAGCGCGAAAGATGACACGATCTGTCAATCACTTTTTGTCGCAAAAATTGTCACGAATAGTTTCTGTTCATTTCCGGGCAGTCTGCTATAATGATTCCCAAAACCGGATACCGCCTGTATATGAGGAGCCCGGAAAGCTCCAAACGGCATCCGGAACGACAGCAGGACAGGGACCATGAACAGAATACTTCATATCAGAAAAAGAAACGGGCTTTCACAGCAGCAGGCAGCGGATCTGATGCATATCTCCAGAAAGAACTACGGAAGGGTGGAGCGGGGCGAAGTGCTGCCCTCCTCCCGATTCCTTCTTCGTTTCTCAAAAGCCATGAATGTCGGCATCGATGAGATCCTCTTCGCGGATCTGTCCCGGCCTGTCCCGGCCTGTTCCCCGGACGAAGAGAAGATCCTGTCGCTTTACAGGATGCTCGACCGATCCGGCCGCGAATACATCTATCAGGAGCTCCTGACGGAAAGCACCTACAGTAAGGCAAAGGAAGGATCGTAACGTCTGCGCAGGCCTTTCGGATAGTGATTCTTGATCTGCCTTCCGTCGCACGTTCCGAATCCTGCAGGGAAGCCGGATACCGTCATGAGCACACAGCCTTTTTCTCCGGCATACGGGATCGTTTCCCCGTTCATCCACTTCAGCGTCTCCTCTGCGGACATGGCATACACATTTCCCACTTCCTCCGGTGTGCACGCCATTGCCAGCGCGTGGGAAAAGCTTACGCGGCCCTTCTTCACGGCGCCGATCTCCAGCCCGCATCGCCGGATCTTCAGCCCTGCGGGATCTCTCATTCCTTCCGGCGGAAGCCAGATCGTATCTCCGAAACAGACGAGCCTGTCCTTTGCGGGCACAGGCATCTTTTCCGTGTCAAAGAGCGACTCCCATGCAGCGCAGAGCTGTTGATAAGAGGCCTTGTCCGGACCGCTGCTGCGGTCTTTTTTTCTGCCGCGGCGCATCTCCGACACCTCTTCTGCGGAACCGGTTTTTTTCAGCCGTGCAACGAAATGTCCTTCGCCCCGGACAAGATGCGGCCAGATCCGTACGGTCTTCTCCATGGGGTATTCCGGATGCGCTGCGCAGCGATATCCCGGCGTACTTCCCGGAATGTCAAGGCTTTCCAGCGTGAAATCCGGATGGTCGGAAAGGAATTCCGCGATCGTACCTTCGTTTTCTTCCGGCGCGAATGTGCAGGTGGAATAAATGATCGTGCCGCCAGGCTTCAGCATACCTGCGGCGCAGGCCAGTATATCTCTCTGCCTTGCAGCGCACATTGCATTGACGCCGGAGGTCCATTCGCCCCGGACTTCGGGGTGTCTGCGCATCATGCCCTCTCCGGAGCAGGGGGCGTCCACCAGGATCCGGTCGAAAAATACACCGAAATGAGCCAGCAGACGGTCCGGCATTTCATTGGTCACAACGACATTCCGGATCCCGAGCCGCTCGGCATTCTGGGACAGCACGAGTGCACGTTCCGGATAAGGCTCATTTGAAACCAGCAGGCCGTTTCCCGATAGCCGCTGCGCGATCTGCGCCGTTTTTCCGCCCGGCGCCGCGCAAAGATCCAGCACGCGTTCTCCGGGCTGAACGCCCATCTGCGGCACGGGGATCATGGCGGAAGGCTCCTGAATATAAAAGAGGCCGATATCATGCCAGACCGTTTTGCCCGGCGTATCCGGCAGTTCATAATACCAGGCGTTTTCCTCCCAGGGGACCTGCTGTGTGCTGCACGGGATCACTGCGTTCCGCAGCTGTCCGGTCAGCTGTTCGCCGCATCCTGTCTTTATCCCATTAAAACGGAGAGCCTGCCAGCCTTTTTCTGACAGACTCTCCCTGTAATCCTCATAAGAAGCATCGCCCAGCAGCTCCTGCATCCGCAGAAGGAGCTCTGCCGGCCAGCCGAAGCTTTCCTTTGTTTCAGGCATGCTCAGTCTCCGTTCTCATCGTCATTCTGATCCTGCTCATCCGCCTCGTCCGCATGATCTGCATCGCCGGCATTATCGGCATTCTCCGCGTCGTCTGCATTCGCTTCCGCATCCGCATTGTCATCACCGACAGCCGCTGCCTCGGCTTCATCCAGCTGCTCCTCCCGCTGCTGTGCCTGGGCTGCGTCCACCTTTCTGGTCGCTTCATCCACATAATCGCTGGAAGGGAAGCGGTCAACGATCTGCTGATAATACTTCATCGCGGATGATGCATCGTCACGTTTTTCATAGCATTTCGCCAGATAATAGATCGCATCGACATAATCCGGATTCAGCGCCAGCACGCGCTCGAATTCGGGGATCGCTTTCTTGTAGTAATTATCGTCATACAGCTGCTTGGCTTCCTTATAGACGCCGGAGATCCGGTCCACGGTCACGTACTGCTTGACGAGATCGTACATCTCATGATAGATGTCCGAGTCCACCAGATCCTCATCGATGCGCTGATAGGCTTCCACGAGTTCATCCACATTCCCGTTCTCGCGGTTCATATACATCTTCAGCAGATACAGCATGGAATCATACTGCTGGGAAAGACCGTCATCGCCTGTCAGCTGCGCGATCCTCGCTTCCATATTCTGCTGCTCGACCTGCATATCGGAGATCTGGTTCTCCAGATTCGTGACTTCCAGCGACTTGTCGGAAAGCTTGCTGTCATAGGCGGCGATCTCCTGATTCGCACGCACATTGGTATTCCGGTTCATTGCCGGCATGATCACGAACTGATACATGCAGAGCGCCGCGGCAGCGCCCGCAAGCACGGCCCACATCGTGCGGATCCTGCCGTCCTTCGCATTGTACTCAGGTACGATCACATCTTCTTCCGGATCCGTATTGCCGATCGCCGCCTTCCTTGCGATCTCATTCTGGATGCGCTCTCTGGCCTCGGGTCCGCTCTTGCCGAGTTTCCCTTTGATCGCATTCTGATATTTCAGGCAGAGCGCATTGCCTGCATCGACCTTCAGCGCGGCCCGCAGCACCTTGCCTGCCTTGGAATAGGAATGATCGTGAATGTAGATCAGCGCCAGCAGCTGATGCGCGCGGATAAAATTCGGATACTGCCTGACCAGTCTCTTCAGCGAAACAACGGCCAGATCCGAGCTTCCGCTTTTGGTATTGGCCAGGGCCTGATTGTATTTCTTGACCGCCTGGTTCATATCGTCCAGATGATTCTTGTCATCCCGGAGCGCCGAGAGCCATTTGTCCGCCGGGTTATCGTTCATCTTCAGGTTCTTGCTGATGACCCACTGGCAGAGCGCTTCCGTCACTTCGCCCGTTTCATAATAGATCAGCCCGAGAAGATTCCGCGCTTCGGTATGATTCTTATTCAGCTTCAGGCAGAAGCCGAGCATCTGCGCTGCCCCGGTCAGGTCCCGCAGGCGTGCCTTTTCAAGGCCCGCATTATAATAACTGTTCGACAGGCGGATGATCTTTTTATATTCTCCGACATCCGCTCCGCAGCGCAGACAGTAACGCCCGGAGCCGAGACGGCTGCCGCACTTATAACAATACATTAATGACGCTCCTTTTCCTTCAGGATCTCCAGCATGATGTCCGTCATATCCTTCAGATTCATATTGACAATGGCGTCCTCCGCCTCTTCCACTTCCTTGCTCGGACGGAACTTTGCGAGTTCCTCTTCAAAATTAATGACCATTTATATTCTCCTGCTATGGGTAATCGTCAAAAAACAATTTCAGATACTGTTTCAGATTATATGAATATAAAACAAAACGGCTCTTTTATCAAGAGCCGTTTGTTTCAATTCTTACAGGATGCCCAGCGACATCAGCAGGAGGACCGACAGGATGACCGGCGCGACGAATTTGATCATCAGCGTGAACAGGCCCTTTCTTCCAAGCTCCTCGCCGTTCTTTCCGGCTTCCTTAAAGGCAAATTCGGGTTTCAGCACCCAGCCGACCAGGATACATGTCGCGATCGATACGACCGGCATGAGCACATAGTTGGAAATGTAGTCCATGATATCCAGGATCTGTCCGACCGCACCGTTCGGCAGCGTCAGTTCAAAATAGAATAAATTGTAGCCGAGACAGACAAGGATGCCGAGCGCCAGTGCGATCGCCGACTCCAGGATCGTACCCTTCGTACGGGACAGCTTAAAGTGATCGATCAGTCCGGAAACAACGGCTTCCAGTACGGACATGGCACTGGTCACGGCAGCAAAGAGCACCATTGCAAAGAACAGTGTTCCGATCACGCGTCCGGCACCGCCCATGGCCGCGAAGACCTTCGGCAGCGATACGAACATCAGGGACGGACCGGCAGCCATGCCGTCAGGTCCCATGAAGACAAATACAGCAGGAATAATCATCACGCCGGCCAGGAACGCCACCGCCGTATCAAAGATCTCGATGCGGTTGATGGACTGCACCAGATTGGCTTCATCCGGCACATAGGATCCGTAGGCGACCATGATGCCCATGGCGATCGACAGGCTGTAGAACAGCTGTCCCGCGGCATCCATGACGATCAGCAGGAACTTTTTGAAGGTAACCCCCTCAAAGGAAGGGATCAGATAGACCTTCATGCCCTGCAGGGCCGTGACGGTATTGCCGTTCGCATCGGTGGATTTGAGCGTCAGCGCAAAGACGGAAATGCCGATGACCAGCAGGATCAGGACCGGCATCAGGATCTTGGAATACTGTTCGATACCGGAAGCAACGCCTTTATAAATAATGAAAGCGCAGATCCCGAGGAAGATGACCAGCATCACGATCGGCTCATACTGGGCAGTAATGAAACTACCGAAATAGCCGTCCTGCGCGGCATCCAGGCCATAGCCGGACAGGAAGATCAGGAAATACTTCAGTACCCATCCGCCGATTACGCAGTAATAGGGAAGGATCATGAAGGGCACGATGCTCGCAATCGCGCCGACCCAGCCAAAGCGTTTGCTGAGCTTTCCGTAAGCCGTCAGCGGACTGCTCTTTGTGTTTCTGCCGATCACGACCTCTGCCGTCAGAAGCGTGAAGCCGAAGGTCAGTGCCAGCACCAGATAGATGACCAGGAACAGGCCTCCGCCGTCTCTGGCTGCCAGGAACGGAAATCTCCAGATATTGCCGAGACCGACAGCGCTGCCGGCTGCAGCAAGCACGAATCCGATGGATCCGGAAAACGATTCTCTTTTCTTACTCATGTTGCAACTCCTAAATATACTGAACGCGGCCGGTGGATCCTCATTTGACACCGCCGGCCGCCTGAACGGTGTCAGAGCAAAACTATACCATAGATATCATTCCCGGGCAAGGGTTCCGGACGTTAAAATCCCGTTCTGATTCCTCCGAATTTCATATTTCGTATGCAGGTTTTCCGAATGTATCCACGCCTTCTGCCTCCTTGACCTTTTGGGCTCTATCATTTATGATGTTTAAGATATCGGCTTTATCAGCCGTCCTATGACAAGGAGCAGAAAAATGGCAAAAATCATACTTACCGGCGACCGTCCCACCGGCCGTCTTCATCTCGGACATTATGTGGGTTCCTTAAAAAGAAGAGTCGAACTGCAGAACAGCGGCGAATACGATAAGATCTTCATTATGATCGCCGATGCGCAGGCGCTCACGGACAATGCGGAGCACCCCGAAAAAGTGCGCCAGAACATCATGGAGGTCGCCCTCGATTACCTTTCCGTAGGTCTGGATCCGGCAAAATCCAATCTGTTCATCCAGTCCATGATCCCGGAGCTGACCGAACTGACCTTCTATTATGCCAATCTGGTCACGGTTTCCAGACTGCAGCGCAATCCTACCGTCAAGAGCGAGATCCAGATGCGCGGCTTCAATGCCTCCATTCCGGTCGGCTTCTTCACCTATCCGATCTCCCAGGCGGCAGATATCACTGCTTTCAATGCAACGACCGTGCCTGTCGGCGAAGACCAGGCGCCCATGCTGGAGCAGTGCAGAGAGATCGTGCACAAATTCAACACGACCTACGGCGAAGTGCTGACGATGCCCGACATCCTGCTTCCCGACAATGAAGCCTGCATGCGCCTGCCCGGCACGGACGGAAAGGCCAAGATGAGCAAATCCCTCGGGAACTGCATCTATCTCTCCGATCCGGCCGAGGATGTACGGAAAAAAGTCATGAGCATGTTCACGGATCCCGACCATCTGAAGGTCAGCGATCCCGGAAAGCTCGAGGGGAACACCGTGTTCACCTATCTGGATGCCTGCTGCCGGGACGAGTACTTTGCAGAGTATCTGCCCGAATACGCAAATCTTGATGAGCTGAAAGCCCACTACCAGCGCGGCGGCCTCGGCGATGTGAAGGTCAAGAAGTTCCTGAACAATGTCATGAACGAAGAGCTCGCCCCGATCCGGGAAAGAAGACATTACTGGGAGAGCCGGCTCTCCGATGTACGTGACATCCTGATGACCGGCAGCGAGACAGCGGAAAAGACAGCGGCACAGACACTGAACAATGTCCGCGGCGCCATGAAGATCAACTACTTTACCGATCCCGAGTGGCTCGCGGAAGCGGAAGCAAAATATAAATAAGCACACAAAAACCGCCTTTCTGAAAGGCGGTTTTTTGTATACTTATTTCGTTCCGAAGATCCTGTCGCCGGCATCGCCGAGTCCCGGGCAGATGTAGGCGTTCTCGTTCAGCTCGCGGTCCAGATGTCCGACATAGATCTGGATATCGGGATGGGCTTCATGCAGTCTCTTCAGGCCTTCCGGTGCAGCGATGATGCAGAGGAATTTGATCTTCTTTCCGCCGTGCTGCTTGATGAAGTTCACTGCTGCGACAGCGGATCCGCCGGTCGCGAGCATGGGATCCGTGACCACGATCGTTCTTTCTTCGATCGGGCTCGGCAGCTTGCAGTAATATTCGTGCGGCTCATGGGTCTCTTCGTCTCTGTACAGTCCGATATGACCGACCTTTGCCGAAGGGACCAGCTTCAGGATGCCGTCCACCATGCCGAGGCCGGCACGCAGGATCGGCACGACAGCGAGCTTTCTGCCTGCGATCACGGGAGTCCTGCAGGTCTCCAGCGGTGTCTCGATCTCGACTTCCTTGGTCGGAAGATCACTTAAGGCTACAAATCCCATGAGCATCGCGATCTCGCTGACCATGGCGCGGAATTCGTTCGTGCCGGTGTTCTTGTCGCGCAGGAGAGAGATCTTATGCTGAAGAAGCGGGTGATCCAGGATGCTAACATTGTCAAGATACATTACTTTTTACCTTCTTTCTTCTCAGGATATGTATTGATTCCGATACCGCGGTGGATATCGCCAACAGGGTTCTTGCCGAATTCGTAATCATTTCCGGGCAGTACCGCATTCAGCAGGATGCCGAAGATCGCAGCCAGAGCCAGACCGGTCAGGGTGATGTTCGCGCTGCCGACAGTGAACGTAAGGCCGTTCGAGAATCCGAGTCCGCAGACCAGGATGACGGCTGCGATGATCAGGTTCCTGGATTTCTTGAAATCCACCTGGTTCTCGACCACATTCCGGACGCCGATCGCGGAGATCATGCCGTAGAGGACGAAGCTGATGCCGCCGATGATGGCGGAGGGCAAGGTACCGATGACGCCTGCCATCTTCGGGATAAAGCTGAAAATGATCGCGAAATACGCCGCGATGCGGATGACTCTGGGATCATGCACATGCGACAGCTCCAGAACACCAGTGTTCTCGCCGTAGGTCGTATTTGCGGGACCGCCGAAGAAAGCGGACATCGCCGTGGCAAGCCCGTCGCCGATGATCGTTCTGTGAAGTCCCGGATCTTCGATAAAGTTCTCGCCGACTGTCGCGGAGATCGCGGAGATATCGCCGATATGCTCCATCATGGTCGCCAGCGCGATCGGTGCCATCACGAGGATCGCCGTAAGATCGAACTTGCAGATCTGCAGCGGCGGCAGGCCGACGAAGCTGGCAGATGCAACGCTTGCAAAATCGAGCAGCGGGCTCCCGTCCGCAGCCGTCATGCCCATCGCGTTAAAGATGACTGCGCAGATATAGGAAACGACAACGCCCATCAGGATCGGGATGATCTTCCACATCCCCTTGCCCCAGATATTGAATATGATAACGGTGCAGAGCGCGATGAGCGCCAGCGGCCAGCAGGTCTCGCAGTTGGAAACTGCCGAAGGCGCCAGGCTGAGACCGATGCACATGATGATCGGGCCGGTGACGACAGGGGGCAGGAAGCGCATGACTTTATGCACGCCGACCACCTTGATCAGCAGCGCAAGGATCAGATAGGACAGGCCGGCGATCACAATGCCGCCGCAGGCATAGGGGAGCTTCTCGCCGTAGGTCATATCCGCAAAAATGCCGGTTTTAAGCTCTGCGACTGTAGCAAATCCACCGAGGAATGCGAAGGAAGATCCCAGAAAAGCGGGAACCTTAAAACGCGAACAGAGATGGAAGAACAGTGTGCCTAAACCGGCAAATAACAGTGTGACCTGAATGGAAAGACCTTCTCCGTGGAAATACCCGTTGACCAGGATCGGCACGAGGATCGTTGCTCCGAACATGGCGAACATGTGCTGCAGACCCAGCAGGAGCATCTTGGGCATGCCCAGCGTCCTGGCATCCCTGATGTTGCCGTTTTCGTTCATAGATTTGTCTCCTTTTCCCGCGGTGACATCTTTCGTCACCGCCAAATCATTTATGTAGTTTCATCCTGAATAAGATACCACAAAACAGGGGCAGATTCAAGGAATCCGGACGAACTTATGCAGCCGCATTTCATCCGTCCGGTCTTGCTTAAACGGATCCTGTCCGCTTCTTTTTTCCCGCCAGCAGCTTCATCTCATGCGCATTCTGGTAGACCGCCTCCGTGATCTCCGTTCCGCCCAGGAGCCTCGCGAGCTCATCGACAGCCTCATTCTCCGTGAGCGTCCGGATCTGCGTGCTCGTGCTGCCCGCCCGGCTTTGTTTCTCGATCAGATAATGATGATCAGCCATTGCCGCGATCTGGGGCAGATGGGAAATGCAGATGACCTGCCGGAACCGGCCGATCTCCGACAGCTTCTCGGAGACTTTCTGTGCCGTCCGGCCGCTGATGCCGGTATCGATCTCATCGAAAATGAGCGTGGGAATCTCGTCCTTATCGGCAAGGACCGCCTTGATCGCCAGCATGATCCGGGAAAGCTCACCGCCGGAAGCAACGGAAGCGAGCGGCTTTTCTTCTTCGCCTTCATTTAAGGAGATCAGAAATTCGACGGCATCCTGTCCGTCCCGCGCGGGCGCATTTTTCAGCTCATGGCTGATGAACAGTTCCACATACGGGAAATTCAGTTCCCTTATGGCGGAAGCCAGCCTCTCCGACAGCATGGGGATCTGGCGTTTCCGCAGGCCTGTCAGTTCGTCGGCACAGTCTCTCAGGTCTTCTTCGCACGCGGCAAATTCCTTTTCCGCCGCCAGCTTTTTGTCTTCTGCTGCGAGAAGCTCCTCTTCTCTTCGTTTCCTTTCGGAAAGCGCAGTCATGACATCTGCGTACGTCTCGCCGTACTTGCTGTGGATGCGGTGCAGCTCATCCAGCCGCTCTTCCGTCTCGCGGAATTCTTCGGGATCGAAGGTGAGCTCTTCCTTATAAGAATCCAGTTCCCTGACTGCTTCCGAGAGCAGATCTTCCGTCTGGGCAAGGATCTCCAACAGCGGCTGCGCACCTTCATCCATGGAGACGATCCCGGAAATGCACTTCGAGGCACGGGAGAGAAGTTCTTCGGCGGAAGGATCGCCGGAGGTCAGGCAGCTTTCCGCTTCGGCGAGTCCTTCGCCGATGCGCCTGGCATTGTTCATCCTGCGGTATTTCCGTTCGAGCTCTTCGCGTTCCCCGTCCTTCATGCCCGCCTCTTCGATCTCGGAGATCTCATAGGAGAGGAAATCCAGTTCGCGGCGGCGTTCTTCCGGATCCATCGTCAGGCTCTCCAGCGTTTTCCTGGCATTCAGGTATGCGGTATAGGCTTTCGACATGCGTTCCTTCGCGTTTTCGATCTCCGCGCCGCCGAACTGATCCAGGATCGCGAGCTGCTTTTCTTTTCTGATGAGCGACTGGTGCTCATGCTGACCGTGCATGTCCAGAAGGAGCGCGGTTACGGCGCGCACTTTCTGGGAGGTGACGGTCTCATCGTTGATCTTATGAACGCTCCGGCCGGGGAGGATCTTTCTGGAAATGACGATGCAGTCATATTCCGTGCTGATGTCCATGGCGTGTAGCTGTTCTTTCTTATCTTCTTCCGACACTTCAAAAACGAGCTCCGTGTAAGCAAAGGGAGCTCCGTGCCGGATCACGTCGCTGCCGCATCGTCCGCCGAGGGCAGCGCCGACCGCGTCGATCAGGAGAGACTTTCCGGCGCCGGTCTCGCCGGTCAGCACGTTCAGGCCGGAACCGAGATCCAGGTCCGCCTCCTCGATCAGCGCAAAGTTTTTCACATGCAGATTAAGAAGCATAGACTTCCTTTCCGAATTACAATCCTTCAAGTCACGCTCCATGGACATGCTCCCGGCTGAAAACAGGGTCCTCAGATTGCTTCGGATCCGGGAC
>DFKM01000127.1 GCA_002373555.1 Lachnospiraceae bacterium UBA3645 | reverse complement strand
ATATTTCGTCCCGGATCCGAAGCAATCTGAGGACCCTGTTTCCCGGATAAAAACTGATGTACCGTCACTATGGCTGCAATACCGTCGCTTTGTCAACAGTATCATCACTATGTCTATAATATCCATCCTGCTGGAACGGACATCGAATCCGGCATTCATATTTTGAGGAATTCTATGGAACCAAAACTCCTGCGGGACGTCCTTCCCGATCTGCAGACAAATGAATATCTGACGAAGAAGCTGGATCACATCTATGTGACCCGGCTTTTAATGCCGCACGACCGGCATGCCCTGAAGATCTTCATCCGCTCGGATATCCTGATCCCCAAAAGAGAGATCTATATCCTGCAGGCGGCCATCAAGAAACAGTTTTTTGAGCGCCGGAAAATCCGGATCGAGATCTGTGAAAGCTTCGATCTCGGCGATATCCCCGTGCGGCAGAGCCTGGACGATTACCGGGAGAGCATTCTGCTCGAGCTCAAGGAAAACAACCTGATGGATTACCATATGTTCCGCCATGCCAATATCCACCTGGATGAAGGGAAGATCCTGGTGCTGGAGGCGGCGGACACGGCTGTCAACCGGAAGCGCGGCAAGGAACTGTCCGAGAAGCTGACATATATCATCAATGAACGAATGGGTTACGGGGATATCTCCGTCAGGATCCATTACGGCGAGTTCAAACGGCAGAAAGAACAGATGAAGGCGGAGGCGGAAGCGGAAGCTGCCCGGATCGAAGCGATCCTGCAGGAAGCAAGAGCGGCAGAAAAGGAAGCGCATGTCTCCGAAGAGAGAAGTGAACGCGCTTCCTCGTACCGTAAAAAATATATCAAAGGGAAGCGGCTGGATCCGTCCGAGGGCTTCGGACGGGATTTCGAAGGCGAACCGCTTCCGATCTCGTCCATCACCCAGGAGATCGGTGAAGTTGTGATCGAAGGCGAGGTATTTTCCACCGAAGGCAGAACGCTTGCAAACGGAAAAATGCTGGTGACGATCGCTGTTACGGATCACACCGATTCGATCCAGATCAAGTATTTTGCCGAGCCGGAGGAGGCGAACGATCTTCTGGCTTTTGCTGCAAAAGGGGAATGGATCATCCTGAAAGGCCTGGCAGCGCTTGATAATTTCGACAAGGAGCTCACCATCCGCAATGTGGTCGGCATTAAAAAGGCCGGCCGGGAGAAGGATGTGCGCATGGATAATGCGCCGGAGAAGCGTGTCGAGCTGCATCTGCACACGAAGATGAGCGATATGGACGGTGTCTCCAAAGCAAGTGATATCGTCATGCAGGCCGCCCGCTGGGGACACAAGGCGGTCGCCATTACTGACCACGGTGTCGTGCAGGCTTATAAAGAAGCTTATCAGACTGTAAAGGATAAGAAGCTGCCGATTAAGCTGATCTACGGCTGCGAAGGTTATCTGGTGGATGATACCGTGAACGGCGAATGGGATACGGCCAGGATCTGCAGAACGCCGGACCGTTATCATATCATTCTGCTCGCCAAAAATGAGATCGGCCGGGAGAATCTCTATAAGCTGGTCTCCGAATCCCACCTGACGTATTTCGGCAAGCGGCCGCGGATCCCGAAGAGCCTGCTTTCCGAATGCCGGGAGGGCCTGATCATCGGCTCCGCGTGCGAGGCCGGTGAGGTTTTCCGGGCTGTCGTGGAGAAGCTGCCGGAGGAGGAGATCGGACGCAGGGTGAAATTCTACGATTATCTGGAGATCCAGCCGGTCGGGAACAACCAGTTCATGATCCCGAGCCAGAAGCCCGAGCATGCGGATATCAATAACTTTGACGACCTGCGGGAGCTGAACAAGAAGATCGCGGCGCTCGCGGAAAAATATGAAAAACCCCTGGCAGCCACCTGTGACGTGCATTTCCTGAATCCGGAGGATGAGATCTACCGGCGGATCCTGCAGAAGGGCATGGGCTTCAAGGATGCCGACACCCAGCCGCCGCTGTATCTGCATACCACGGAGGAAATGCTGGAAGAGTTTTCCTATCTGGGCGAAGAGAAGGCATTCGACGCCGTCGTGAAGACGCCGAATCTGATCGCCGACTGCTGCGAGTTCCTGGATCCGGTGCGTCCGGACAAATGCCCGCCGGTCATCGAAGGCTCGGAGGACGAGCTCCGGAACATGTGCTATGAAAAAGCGCATTCCATCTACGGCGATCCGCTGCCGGAGGTGGTCGAGGAACGGCTCTCCAGGGAACTGCATTCCATTATCTCGAACGGCTTCGCCGTCATGTATATCATCGCGGAGAGACTGGTCAAGAAATCCAACGACGACGGCTATCTGGTCGGTTCGCGAGGATCGGTCGGTTCCTCCTTCGCGGCGACGATGTCCGGCATCACGGAAGTCAATCCGCTGCCGCCGCATTATGTCTGCCCGAAATGCAAATACAGTGATTTTGAATCCGAGCAGGTAAAGGCCTTTGCCGGCGGCGCCGGCTGTGATATGCCGGATGCGGTCTGCCCGCACTGCGGCACGCCGATGAAAAAGGACGGATTCGATATCCCGTTTGAAACCTTCCTGGGATTCAAGGGCGATAAGGAGCCGGATATCGACCTGA
>DFKM01000071.1:7221-7481 GCA_002373555.1 Lachnospiraceae bacterium UBA3645 | reverse complement strand
CAGGACGGTTCCAGGATCATGTTCGAGACCGTTATCGATATCGAGGAGCCTTCCTGCGAGATCACCATCAAGGAAGATGCGGAGGACCTGGACGGACTGAACTATCTGGCCGGCAAGACCGTTGATTTCGTCAACAAGAATGCCATGAAGGGAACGATCATGGCGCATACCGAGGGCGGCGTCCCCAATCTCCTGATCCATCTGAAGAGAAGGGATGAGAGAACGCTCGGAGAACTGTTCTATTTCTTTGAATTTGCCTG
>DFKM01000071.1:0-7156 GCA_002373555.1 Lachnospiraceae bacterium UBA3645 | reverse complement strand
GCGGCGTGAGCGGCTACATGCTTGGTGTGAATCCGTTCAACCAGCCCGGCGTGGAAGCATATAAGAGAAATATGTTCATGCTTCTCGGAAAACCGGGATATACCAAATAAGATCCATCATGGTAGAATGCAGGCGGCCGCAGGGCCGCCTGCCGTTTTTCGGCGAACAGATGCCGAAAGGGGTTACATGGAAAATCTGGATGTCTTAAGAAAAAAGATCAACGAAACGGACGCAAAAATGCGCGAGCTCTTCCTGGAACGCATGGAAGCGGTCCACGGCGTTGCCGAATACAAGCGCGCGACGGGGACCGGCATCACGGATCCCGCAAGAGAAGCGGAGATGATCGAACGGAACAGCCTGCTGGTAGAAGAAGAGCTTCGGCCGTATTATGTCAGCTTCCTGAAGAACAATATCGAAGTATCCAAGCAGTACCAGCGCAGGCTTCTGACCGGCGCCAGAGTGGCGGTCAGCGGCGTGCCCGGATCCTTCGCGCATATCGCGGCGAAAAAGGTGTTCCCGCTTGCCGAGACTGTCGGCTGCGGGAATTTTCAGGAGGCCTATGCTGCGGCGGAAAGCGGCGAGTGCGATTACGCGCTCCTTCCGATCGAGAACAGCTCAAACGGGGATGTGAGCCAGGTCATGGATCTCATCTATTTCGGGAACCTGTTCGTGAATGATGTGCATGATATTGCGGTGGTGCAGAATCTGCTGGCTGTGCCGGGCGCGTCGTTATCCGAGATCCGGACGGTGATCAGTCATCCGCAGGCGCTCGGTCAGTGCGCGGATTTCATCAGAGACCATGGTCTGGAAACCGTAGAATTTGTCAACACGGCTGCCGCCGCAAAGGAGGTCGCCGAAAGAGGGGACCGGTCTGTCGCCGCGATCGGCAGTGAAACGGCTGCAGGGGAGTACGGCCTGGTGAACCTCGTCAGCCATATCAATACCGCGATGGATAACACGACCAGATTTGCCGTTCTGTCCAAGAGCATGAAAGAGCCGGCCGCTAAAGACAACCGCTTCCTTCTCCTGTTTACCGTCAGAGACGAGGCGGGCGCACTTGTCCGCGCGCTGTCTGCGCTTGCGGAGTACGGGTTCAATATGCGCTCCCTGAAGAGCAGACCGGACAGGACCGCCCCCTGGAGCTACTATTTCTTCTGCGAATGCGAAGGCAATATCGAATCGGAAAACGGCTGGAGGATGCTGCAGGCACTGCAGAGCGTATGCGAAAATATCAAGATGGCAGGCTCCTTTGAATAAACTGCCGGGGAACAGACAAGATGGAATACGGATTGATCGGACAGAAGCTGGACTACAGCTTTTCAAAAGAAATACATGCGCTGTTAGGCGATTACCAATATGAGATGCTGGAGTTCCCGCCGGAAGAACTGGAAGATTTTCTGCGGCGGCGGGATTTCAAGGCAGTCAATGTTACGATCCCTTACAAGCAGGCGGTGATCCCGCATCTGGACCGGGTGGACGATCTTGTAAAAAGGATCGGCTCGGTCAATGTGATCGTGAACCGGGACGGCGTTCTCTGCGGCTATAATACGGATTATCCTGCCATGATCTCGCTCATCAAGCGCGCGGGCGTCCGGATGCTCGGAAAGAAGGTGCTGATCGCCGGCAGCGGTGCGCTGTCGAATACGGCCAGTGCGGCGGCGTCATTTTTCGGCGCTTCGGAGATCCACCGGGTATCCAGGACGGGCAAAAGAGGAAGTCTGACCTACGGACAGGCGGCAGCGCAGCATGAAGACGCGGATATCTGGATCAATACAACGCCCTGCGGGATGAATCCTTCCCTGGGCTTTGCGCCTTTTGATATCGAAGTCTATCCGTATCTTACCGGCGTTATTGACGCGGTCTACAATCCGCTGCGGTCCTTCATCGTGGTGGAAGCACAGGAGAGAGGCATCCGGGCTTTCGGCGGACTGTATATGCTGGTCGCCCAGGCAAAATATTCGGCAGAACTGTTTACGGATCAGAAGATCCCGGAGACGGTGATCGAGGATGTCTATCAGAAAATGCTTTCCGCCAAACGAAATCTGGTGCTGATCGGCATGCCCGGAAGCGGCAAGACCACGCTCGGGAAGCGGGCCGCCGCGAGACTCGGGATGGATTTTGTGGATGTGGATGATGAGATCATCAAAAAGATCAAAATGCCGATCTCGGATTATTTTGCCGGGAACGGCGAAAAAGCCTTCCGGGATGTGGAGAGCGAATGCATCCGCGAGGCCGCTTCCCTGCAGAATACCGTTATTGCCACAGGCGGGGGCGCAGTCCTCAGAAAACGCAACATGGAATTGCTCAAAGGCAACGGGACCGTGTATTTCATCAACAGACCGATCGATTTTCTGGTTACTTCGGATGACCGGCCGCTTTCCAGCAACCGGGAAGCGCTGGAAAAGAGATTTTCCGAAAGATACGGGTTCTATATGGAAGAAGGAGAGCGTATGCTTGCGGCGAATCAGGATATCGGTTCCAACACGGACTCGATCATACGCGATTTCATGGAGAAGGAATTTCATATGGAGCCGAAGCCGGCGAGAAAAGCCGCTGAGATCAGGACGGAAGGAGATCCGGTATGAGTTCTGTGAGGATCGAACCTTCTGCCGCACGGGGGACCGTTGCCGCGCCGCCGTCCAAGAGCATGGCGCACCGGGCGCTGATCTGTGCGGCGCTGGCACCGGGTAAAAGCCGGATCGAAAATCTGGCGATGTCGGAGGATATCAAAGCGACGGTCGGGGCGCTGCAGGCGCTTGGCGCGGAAATCGGCTTAGCGGAAAATGACGGAACGGCGATTGTCAGCGGCATCGATTTTGACCGGCCGGCCGCGTCGGACGTCATCGACTGCCGCGAATCCGGATCCACGCTCCGGTTCATGATCCCGCTTTGTCTGCTGCGCGGCGGCAGGATGAAGCTCACCGGAAGCCGGCGGCTGTTTGAACGCCCGCTGTCCGTATACGAAGAATTATTCCGGAGAGATCATATATATTGTAGGAAGACAGAGAACGGCATCGAGTTGGAAGGGAAGCTGGCCGGCGGGACGTATTCCGTCCGGGGCGATATTTCGAGCCAGTTCATCACCGGCCTGCTCCTGGCGCTGCCGATGCTTGGCAAAGACAGCTGCGTGACCGTGACCGGCGGGCTGCAGAGCGGACCGTATGTCGGGATGACACTGGAAATGCAGAGGATTTTCGGCGCAGAGATCGATGCTGCAGTCTGTGAAAACGGGAATCTCCGATACAGCATCGGAAAAGACTGCTGCTATCACTGCGCGGACTATACGGTGGAAGGCGACTGGTCCAATGCGGCCCTGCTCGATCTCCTCGGGATCACGGGAGAGAACGAACTGGACGTCACGGGACTGCATGCCTGCAGTCTGCAGGGAGATCGCGTCTATCAAGAATATTATGAACAGATCCGGAAATATGAACCGGCCGAAGGCATGACTGCGCCGGTTCTCGACATCGCCGACTGCCCGGATCTCGGGCCGGCGCTGATCGCCGCGGCGGCGATGTGTCACGGCGCGGTCCTGACGGGAACGGCCAGGCTCGCGATCAAGGAGAGCGACCGCGGACATGCGATGGCGGAAGAACTTGCAAAATTCGGCATCGGCATCACCGTCCGCGAAGACAGCATCGTGATCCCGGATGCGGTCCTGCAGGCGCCGGAACAGATCCTGTCAGGGCATAACGATCACCGTATCGTCATGGCGCTTGCAGCGCTGTGCACCATGACCGGCGGCGTGATCGAAGGCGCGGAAGCCGTTAAAAAAAGCTTCCCCGATTTCTTTGAAAAGATCGGGAAAGCGGGAATCATCCTGCAGGGGGATGCGGCAATTTCATAAAACAGATCACATATCCTCTTCGATCACCTGGATCTCCAGGGCGTCGAAGGGGATTTCTTCTGTAAAGGAATCCTTCGTAAACCTGGTCTTTGCCACCCGCTGGAATTCCCGGATGTTGGAATTCAGCCAGATCGGCACCTGCAGGTCAAATTCATGGCAGGCCCGTTCCAGGCCGGCAAACACCTTCTTCGTTCTGTTCTCATCGCCTGGCACTTCAATAACCGTGTCCCGCAGCATATGATTTTCCTTCCATTCCTTTGCCCACAGTCTGAACATGATGACCTCCGAAAAGCTTTCTGATCGGATTATACAGTCCATGATAAGGACAGTCAATCGCAGGACGGAAAATGCTGTCATTCTGAGGTGCGCGATACGCACCGAAGAATCTTCGCCCTGAAAACAGCGGTTTTACAAAAACCGTGGTCTTCATGCGGTGGATTCTTCGGACAGCAGGCTGTCCTCAGAATGACAGCCGCTTGAAGGCATTTGGAATACGGATCTGCCATGGCGTACTTTTTGCACAGACGGCATCGATGCTTTATATAAGCAATATATATCGAAATACAAAATTTTATTTCACTTTAACCAAAAAAGTACTATAATGACTATAATCGTTTCATTAATCAGCGTTTACTGCTTTAATTGTTCGTCAAACAGGAGGCATTCCGCATGGAAGACAGAAATCCGGCTCCGGTCAGTATCCGGCGCGTTCTTGATAAGGAAATGTGCGACAGGCTCGTCCAGTCCGCCAGTCTGACCATCGGCCGGAACGTACTGATCACAGATGAGAAAGGCTATGTACTGGCCAGCAACATGGAAGGCCGGGATGAGACCCTGCATGAAGCCTCGCTGGAAGTCATCAAGACCGGCCGGACCGCCTATCATGATGAAAAAGCCGCGGCAAGACTGGCCGGCACAAGACCCGGCATGACGATCCCGCTTCTGCTCGAAGGCCAGGTCATCGGCACCATCGGCATCTCCGGCGAACCGCAGGAAGTCTCCCACTATGCCGCCCTGGTCCAGCAGATGACCCAGATCTTCATGAGCTTTCAGACCAGACAGCAGACGTACGCCCGGGTGGATTACCAGCAGCAGAATCTGCTGCGCGAGATCATTTCTTTTGACGAGCGCATCCGCGATGCCGCGGAAGTATATTCGCTCGCCTATGAGCTCGGGCTGGATCTCCAGCTGCCGCGCGCTGCCGCGCTGATCAAAAAAGTGCCCGAATCCGGAAAGAATGCAGAGAACGGCGGGCCGAAGAGCTCCGTGCGGGCAATGATCGACAGGATCTTTTCCGACAAGCAGGATTTTGTCTGCCAGCAGAATGATGGCATCTATGTCGTGCTTGCTCATCTGAGAGACCCGGTAAGGGATGCGGATCTATTTGCTGCAAAATGCAGACAGCTGGAGGAAACCTGCCGCAGGGAAGGCCAGGGACAGCTGCAGATCGGCATCGGAGGACCCGCCGGCAGTCTTGCGCTGCTGCGCAAGTCCTATGAAGACGCCGGATTTGCTCTCCGCGTGATCCGTACGGGCGTACGGAAAGAGCCGTGTCTGGCGGCAGGAGATCTGCGGCTCGAACGGATGGCGGCCAGCATGCCGGAAGATGTCTGCCGTGCGGTCCAGGCATCGTTCCCCGAAGGGCTCTTCCACGTGCACAAAAGCCAGGACAGCATGGAGCTGATCGACAACTGGTGCCGTCTGGGCTTCCATTTTACGGCCACGGCCGAGGCGCTGCATATCCACAAAAGCACCCTGATCTACCGCTTCCAGCGGCTGAAGGATCTCTACGGCCTGGATCTTTATGATTATCAGACAGTTATCCCACTGTTCCTGCTCGGGATCAGAAGAAGACTCATTTAACCGGATTTTCCTACAAAAAGTAGGAAAACTGACAGGGAAAGATGTCAAAATTCCCTCTTTTCGCATGATGAAGAAATTTGAAAATAGTGATAAAATAATGATAAGATTTCGAGACTGACCCGTTCAGTACTCTGTTTATATGTCCTGAAAGAAAGGGAATGTCTGAAATTTATCAAAACCACCAATTAATTTCAACAAACTACAGCAAAGGAGATGGGAAGTCATGACACCGAAGAAAATCGCGGTATTAGGCGGAGGAAACGGAGCGCACACGATGGCAGCGGAGTTTGCCCTGAGAGGACATACCGTCAATCTGTATGAAATGCCGCAGTTCGCGAACAACATGAAGAAAGTCTTCGAGACGAAGACGATCAGACTGCAGGGTAATATCAAAGAACTTCAGGGACCGGTCGAGCTGAACAAGGTGACATCTGACATCGCGGAAGCGGTGGAAGGCGCACATTATATCTGCCTTGTCTGCCCGGCGTTCGCACATGCGGATTATGCAAAGCTTCTGAAGGGCCATGTGCATGCCGATCAGATCATCGTGACCTTCCCCGGCGCATTTTCCGCGCTGGTTCTGAAGAACGTGCTCGGCGATGAGGACTGCCCTGTATTCGCGGATGCCAACAACCTGCCTTACGATGCCCGTCTGGTAGCGAAGGGTTCCGATACGGTCAATGTATTCGGCCGCAACCCCATCAATATCGCGTTCCTGCCCGCAGAGAAAGGCCCCGAACTGATCGATGAGATGAGAGAGGATCTGTTCCCGTTCGAGAAGATCTATCATGACGTTCTGGAATGCGGACTTGCCATCGTCAACCCCGACTGGCACGCCGGACCGGTGCTGTTCAACATCTCCAACATCGAGAGCGCACATGTCAACTTCTTCCTGTATGAGATGGGCTGGACCCCTTCGGCCTGCCGTCTGAACATCGCGCTGGATAAAGAGCGTAAGGCGCTCGGCAATGCGCTCGGCTACAATCTCCGTCCGATGGAGGATTTCGCCGGCAGACCCGATGATTATGAATGGACATGGCAGGATCTGTATAAGGAAGGCCACGGCTCCATCGGTCTGACCCCGATCTGCGGACCGAACAGCCTGGAGAGCCGTTATCTGACAGAAGATATCCCTTACGGTCTGGTACCGTGGTGCGCAGTTGCGGAAGTCGTCGGCGTACCGATGCCGCTGACAAACGGATTTATCGACATCATCAATGTAGTACACGAACGTGACTGGAGAAAGGACGGCTGCGGCCTCGATGAGCTGGGAATCGAAGGCCTCAGCAAGGATCAGCTCCTGGAGTATGTGCGTACCGGCAAGAAGTAATTCCAAAGAAGACGGAAGCACCATATCTGTAACCGTAGACCAAGAGAAAGAAACCAGAGTAAAGCAGTGAGATTTTAATTTTAAGGAGGAAAAAATTAGATGAAGAAAATGAGAAA
>DFKM01000133.1 GCA_002373555.1 Lachnospiraceae bacterium UBA3645 | reverse complement strand
TGGCCTTCCCCGGCCTGGAAGACAGCCTGAAGCTGGATTCCGTCAAGGACCTGGATTATAAGAGCGGCGACATCCCGGATCATGTGACGATCACGGCGGATACGACCGATTTTTCGCTTCCGATGACGATCAGCGCCGTATCCACAGGCATGATCAGCGAACTGGATCTGGATAAGATCGACAGCATCGATGATCTGCAGAAGGATCTGGATGAACTGAAGGACGCGTCGACGAAACTGGTCGACGGAACGGGCGACCTGTATGACGGCGTAAAGGAACTTCTGGACGGCTCGGAAGCACTGGATAATGGCGCCGGCGATCTGTATGACGGCACAAAGAAGCTCACAAGCGGCGCGAAGACGCTCTCGGAAGGTACCGGCGACCTCGCGGACGGCGCGAAGGCGCTCTCGAAAGGCACCGGCGACCTGAAGGACGGCACGAAAACGCTCTCAAAAGGCACCGGCGACCTCAAAGACGGTGCGAAGAAGCTTAAAGGCGGTGCCGGCGATCTCGCGGACGGCGCGGAAAAACTGGATTCCGGTGCGCAGACCCTGACGAAAGGAACGAAGGATCTGTATAAAGGAAGCGCTGATCTCGCGGACGGCGCCGGACAGGTCGACGATGCGGTCGGTACGCTGGAGGACGGAGCGAAGCAGCTGAATGAAGGCGGACAGACATTGTATCAGGGTGTCTCCGATGTCAATGACGGCGCGAAGACGCTCTCGGACGGAACGGGAGACCTGAAGGACGGCGCGGCAACGCTGGCCGACGGTGCCGGAACACTGGCAAGCGGGACAGGCGATCTCGTGAAAGGCGCCGGAACGCTTAAGGACGGCGCGGATGCGCTGGCAGCTGGCGCTGCTGATCTGCAGAAGGGCGTAAATCAGTATACGGCCGGTGCGGCATCCGTAAATGACGGAATCGCAGGGTATACAGCCGCTGCGGAACAGTTTGCGGGCGGCGTGCAGGATTATGTAAAGGGCGCGGATCAGCTGGCGGCAGGAGTGCAGCAGCTGGAAGGCGCGGCGGATACATTCTCGGAACTTGACAAGTCTCTTGGCGCTGCGGAGCAGAAAGCCGGAAGCGGCAAAACGAATGCGCTGGACGGGGCTGCCAAAGCAGGAGAGATCGCGAAGAAGCTGGACAGTATTGCCGGCGAGCTTGCGACCCTGTCCGGAAGTGAAGGGGGAACGACGTCTGCCAAAGATATTCAGAAGATCGCGGACGCCCTGAACAGCATTGCCGATTCCATGGACGGCAGCAGCAGCGGAGCCGGGTCCGCCGGAAATGCTGTCGGCAGCGCCGCGAAGACGCTTTCTTCTGCGAAGAAGGATGTGAGCGCGGTCTCTTCCAAACTGGAGGCAGCGGCCGCTGATCTGGAGAATGCAGAGCTGAAGGCGAAGGTGCAGGGCCTGGATTCCATCAAGGTAAGCGCTGACGCGAAAGGGACCCTGACCGGCAAGAAGGCGGCCAGAAAGATCATGAAGAAGGCCGGCATGAGCTCCGGCGAAATCGATGCCGTATTCGACTGCCTGGGCGTGGATGCCGAGGTCACAAAGATCGATGTGGATACGAGCGGCGTGACCGCGAAGGTGACCGGCAAGAAGGCGGCCGCGAAGGCACTGGACGCCGCATCGAATGCGGTCTCCGGACTGTCGGATAAGGTCGCTTCCGCAGATGAGATGCTCGGAGACGCGAAGACCGCGCTGAAGGCAGCGGCAAATGACAGCAGTACCTCTGATGAACTGGCGGAATATGCGAAGAAGATCCGGGAACAGGCGGATCGGCTTGATACAAAGGCGGACGGCGTCGTATCGGGAACGATCGACGCGAAAGACCAGGCGAACGAAGTCCGGGAACAGGCGGAAGCGCTTGGCGCACTCGCCGAAGGCAGCATGAAGACTGCCGGTACGGACGCGGCAACAGCCGAAGCGTACATTCAGGGAATCCGCAAAAAACTCAGCGAGGCAGGCCTGGACGGACTGGGTACACTCGTTGCCGGCGCAGCAAAGCTTTCCGAAAGCAGCAGCGCGCTTACAGACGGCGCAGATAAGCTAATCGCCGGCGGAAAGAAACTGAAGGAAGGCAGCGGACAGCTTGTCGCGATGAGCGATAAACTGAATACCGGCGCATCTCAGGTATCAGACGGCGCAGCGGCATTGGCGGGAGGCGCATCGGATCTGAAGAAAGGCACTGATACGCTGAATGCAGGAGCCTCTTCTCTGAAAGATGGTGCGGATGCACTTTCTGCCGGCGCATCCAGGGTATCGGACGGCGCGGCATCGCTGGCATCCGGTACATCGACGCTGAAGAGCGGCGCAAAGGATCTCACGGACGGGCTTGCCCGGGCGTACTCCGGAAGCAGTGAACTGAAGAAGGGCACGGCTTCCCTGAAGAGCGGAGCCTCTGATCTGAATGCCGGTGCCGGGAAGGTCTATGAGGGAAGCAAGACGCTGTCAGACGGTACGGGAACGCTTTCGGCGGGAGCCGGCGATCTGTATAAGGGAACCGACGATCTGTATGACGGCACGAAGAAACTTGACCGGGGCGCAGGCGATCTGTACGACGGCACGAAGAAGCTTGATCAGGGAGCGGGCGATCTGTACGACGGAACTAAGAAGCTCGACGGAGGTGCCGGCGATCTGTATGACGGCGCGAAGAAGCTGGAAGGCGGCGCAAAGCAGCTCTCGGAAGGAACCGGCGATCTGAAAGACGGCGTGAAGAAACTCGGCGACGGCTCCGAGGAGCTTTCCGACGGCATGAAGAAATTCGATGAAGAAGGCATACAGAAGATCACGGACACCTTCGGGGACGATTTTAAAAATGTTGTGGACCGGTTCAAAGCCGTGAAAGATGCCGACAGCGCCTACGATACATTTACCGGTAAGGCCGACAATATGAAGGGATCCGTCCGGTTCATTCTGGAAACCGCCGGCATCGGTGAATAAAGAAGAATTGTGACATAAAAATTTACTATTATAAGAAAGAAGGCACCTTTTCTGCAAAAAGAAGGTGCCTTTTTCGTGCAGATGTGCTATCATTCTTCTTTGCATCCGAAAGATCGTCAGGCAGTGCCGAAAGGATTTGCTGTCCCCGTGAGGGGGAACGTGGCGCGCTCAGCGCCGAAAGGGGTTATCATGGGCTTGGCAAAAGACGCATGGCAGCACAAGATAAAAGTCAATATCACGACACAGGAGATCATTCTGTCCGCCGTCGGCGCGGTCATCATGGCCGCGGGTATCAACTGGTTCGTCGTGCCGTCCGGGATCTATAACGGCGGCGTACTGGGTATCAGCCAGCTGATCAACACATTTTCGCACAGAATGACACATTCCCTGGCAGGGATCAACATCACCAGTATCGTGTACTATCTTCTGAACCTGCCGCTGTTCGTACTGGCTTATAAGGGCTTTTCGCGGAATTTCTTCCTCCGGAACGTCATGTGCGTCACCGTGGAAACGATCGCGCTGGCGCTCATCCCCACGCCGAGGGATCTTCTGGTCGAATCGGAGATCACTTCGGCGATCATCGGCGGTCTGATCGCCGGTTATGGTGCGGGCCTGATCTTCCGTTCGCGTTCCTCTGCGGGCGGTACGGATATCATCGGCATGTATATTTCGAGAACGCATCAGAATCTTTCGGTCGGCAAGCTCTCGCTGATCATCAATATCTTTATCTATACGGTCTGCGCACTGACGATGAACGTCACGGTCGCGATCTATTCGATCATTTATTCCGTCTGCTACAATACGGTCATCGACCATGTGCACGAGCAGAATATCTGTACGGAAATGACGATCTTCACCAAAAAGGATCCCGAGAAGATCCTGAAGTTCATCACGGATGACCTGCATCATTCGGCCAACTACTGGAATGCGGTCAGTGCGTATTCACATGAACAGGAATACATCATTTATACCGTCGTTTCCAAATACGATGCGCACAAGCTGGATGCATTCCTGAAGAACTACGATGAGCATGTATTTGCGGTCAAGAGCAACGGCGTAGCCTATCTCGGCCGTTTCCACAAATATTTATAATCTGTACAGGAGCGAAAAAAGGTTGTATAATTAATATTCAACCAATAAAATCCGCCTGAACGGAGATCGTATATGACTGTCGGTAAAAAGTTCTTAAGCTTTCTTTTGATCGTTTGCGTGGCTGCAGGCCTCCTTTCACCTGCGCCGTCGCTGACGGCCGAAGCGGCCAGCAAAACCAATCAGAAGACCATATTCAAATATCTGACGGAGACGATGAAGCTGCCGCCGGCGGCTGCATGCGGCGTTCTGGCCAATATTGAGAAGGAATCCAATTTCAATCCCAAAGCGACCGGAGACTCCGGTACGAGCTACGGCATCTGTCAGTGGCATAAATCCAGATTTACGGCACTGAAGACGTACTGTAAGAAGCATAAGCTGGATTACCGGACTGTGAAAGGCCAGCTGAAATATCTGCGGTACGAGCTGAAGAAAAGCTATCCCGGTGTGCTCAGCTTCCTGAAGCGTGTTCCGAACGATCCGTACGGTGCTTATCAGGCGGGCTATTACTGGTGCTATCATTTTGAACGTCCCGCGAATTATCTGACGGGAGCTGTCACCAGGGGAAATCTGGCTAAGAACCGATACTGGAAGAAGTACGGCGCAGGCACGGTCACCTATGATGAAAAAGAGGATACCGTAACGCCGGCGCATGTGAGCGGTCTGTCGATCCCGACGGTGATCACGGCGGGAGAGCGGCTGGCGTTTGCAGGCACGGTCGCATCGCCGAGTGAGATCCGGAAGGTGACTGCGGGCTTTTATCATATCGACGAAAATGCCGTCAGCGTGAAAAGCGTGGATCCTTCGGGCACCAACTGCGATCTCGCGGATCTTTCCGGGATGATCAGTTCCGAAGAACTGGATCCGGGCGTTTACCTGTTCCGGCTGACGGTGCAGAATGCGGCCGGTTCGGAGCTGCTCGCCAGTCAGAGTGTGACGGTGCTCGCCAGGACCGGTGAACTGGCATCCGGGAATTATCAGATCACGCCGTCCATGAATAAGAAGCTCATGCTGGCGCCGGATCCTGCAGGGAGCGGCGCGCTTGTCCTGACGGATGATGTGAAGAAGGAAGATACGCATTTTCAGATCGTGAAATTCACGAACGGCTGGTATTCCGTCCGGTCGATCTCCGAGAACCGGTATCTGACGCTCGAGACGGACGGGAGACTGCATCTGGCCAGGTGGGAAGCTTCCGACGGACAGTACTGGCAGTTCGCAAACGGCAGCGGGATCCTGAACTGTCTGATCCCGAAGGCGCATACGGACAGATGCCTGACGGCAGGAGAGGCGCTGAAGAAAGGCGCGAGGATCTCCGTCTCGGATACCATACAGAATGAACTGCAGTTTTTCCGGCTTTTTGAAGCGGATGATGACTCGCCGCTGCTGAAGCCTGAAGTGAGGACGGACAATTCTCTTTATCTGGAAGCCCCGAAGACATCCCTGACCATGGTATATGGCGGGGAAGGCGTTAATCTGAGGATCGAAAGCAACGGTGAGCTTTCCTTCTCGTACAGCGTCCCCGGTGTTGCTGAAGTCGATGCGGACGGGAATGTCAAAGCTGTCGGATATGGGAAGACGGTGATCACGATCACCGCGAAGAAGGCCGGGTATGATGATAAAACGCTCAAAGCTGCATTGACTGTCAAACCGGCGAAGGCAAAGCTGGTGTCGGTAAAGTCACGCCGGCAGAAACAGGCGCTCGTCAAATGGACGGCGGATCCGCTCTCGAACGGATACGATCTGCAGGTATCGACTTCAAAGTCTTTTAAAAAGACATATACGAAGGTCTACAGTACAAAGAAAAAGAAAAAGGTCTCCGCCACGATCAAGAAGCTGATAAGACGGAAAAAGTATTATTTCCGGCTCCGGGCCTATAAGATGGTGAACGGAAAGAAGATCGCCGGTGCGTGGAGCAGCACGCTGTATGCAACGGTGAAATAAGCTGAAACATAAGAGGTCCCGCATCCGGTTTTTGAAATGAGAACCAGATGCGGGACCTCTTCGTATGATCGTTTGCTGTAATTCACAGAATATACACGCCTTTCGCGCGGGCCGTCTTGACAACGTCTTTCGGCCAGATCGACACCTGTACCTCGCCGATATGGGCTTTGCGCAGGAAGAACATGCAGATCCTGGACTGTCCGATGCCGCCGCCGATCGTGTATGGCAGCGTCTCGTTCATGATCGCCTGCTGGAACGGAAGGTCGACTCTTTCCGTGCATCCCGAAGCAGCCAGCTGGTGGGCCAGTGCAAGCGCATCCACACGGATGCCCATGGAGGAAAGTTCAAGTGCGATGTCGAGGACCGGATAGTACACGATGATATCACCGTTCAGCTTCCAGTCATCATAGTCCGGCGCACGTCCGTCATGCGGCTTGCCGTTGGAGAGCGGGCCGCCGATCTGGGAGATGAACACGGCGCCGTATTTTCTGGCCGCCTTGTATTCTCTTTCCTTCGGCGTCAGCTCCGGCCAGCGGTCAAGAAGCTCCTGAGACGTAAGGAAGGTGATCTGCTTCGGCAGGATCTCTTCTATATAATCATACTCGATCGCCATATACTTTTCGGTCTTCTTCAGGGCCCGGTAAACGGCTCTCACCGTGTCCTGCAGCTTTTCATATGTGCGCTCGTTCTTCTCGATGATCTTTTCCCAGTCCCACTGATCGACATAGATCGAATGGATATTGTCGGTGTCTTCATCCCTGCGGATGGCATTCATATCGGTAAAGAGGCCCTCTCCGACATCAAAGCCGTATTCGTAGAGCGCGAAGCGTTTCCATTTCGCGAGGGAATGTACGACTTCGGCTTTCCGCTCGTTCTGCTCCCGGATCCCGAAGGAAACGGGACGCTCGACGCCGTTCAGGTTGTCGTTCAGACCGGATTCCGGCGTGACGAACAGCGGCGCGGAGACGCGGCGGAGATTGAGCTGATCTGCCAGGGTCCTCTGAAACACATCTTTGACGGTCTTGATGGCGACCTGGGTATCGTGAATGTTCAGGGCAGGCTTATATCCCTCGGGGATGATAAGATGTTCCATCTTCATTTCCTCTTTTCTCTAAACTGATTACAAAATATAGCAGATTGCAGGGCGATTGTAAAGCAATATCAATGATACGAAAGTGTAAATTCATTTCCGGCAAGGGTAATCTCCACCGGCAGGCCGTTCGCGAACGGCAGCATGGGCGGGACGTGCCCAAGATCGGCATCCATGATGATGGGAACGGAAAGCGTGCCCAGGATGTCGGTGACCGCACGGAACCGGGTGAGCCCGAACATTTCTTCCGGATGCAGGGGCCTGCCGATGACAAAGCCTGCGGCGGTATCGAACCAGCCGGCTTCCCGGAGCTGCCAGAGCGCCCTGCGGATCCCGAATACGTTCAGATCGCAGGCTTCCAGGAACCAGAGAATGCCGGTATCTTTATGCCGCTCTGAAAATGCCTTCACCTGATCGAATTTCGTTCCGGCGAGATTGGACAGACTGTCCAGACAGCCGCCGAGCAGCATGCCGCGCATGGAGACTTCCGGGGCGGGCCAGCCCTGCTTTACGGAAGGCTCTGTCAGGTTATAGGCGGCCAGCGGGTTCTCCGGCGTCTTCAGGGAATCCCCTTCATACAGGGAATAGCCGGTAAATACTTTTTTCGTTCCCTCCATCAATGCCAGTGCATCGCGCACCGATTCGTGCAGCGGCTCCATGCCGAAAGCCGGCGCGTTCGGACCGTATACGGAGACGGTGCCGCAAAGCGTCGTCAGAAGGAACGCGAGATTGGTATTGTCGGAATAGCCCATGAACCATTTGGGCGGGGCGGCTTTGACCGCCGCCCAGTCAATGTGCGGCAGGATCTCGCACATCAGCTCGCCGCCGCCGCAGGAGATGATGGTATCCACCTCAGGATCGGTGAAGAAATCATTTGCCTCAGCGCCGCAGGCTTCCGGCGTGCTGCTGATTCCGATGCCGCTTCCTTCGAAACAGTTGGGCCCGAGCTTCAGCTGAA
>DFKM01000230.1 GCA_002373555.1 Lachnospiraceae bacterium UBA3645 | reverse complement strand
AATGCGTTTTCGGATGAGAATACGATCGTATCCGCCTCGACAAGCAACGGCAGCATGGGCTATACGACAGCGGATATCATCGCGCTGGCCGGCCGTTTCGGCTATTCGCTCGATCCTGTGACACACAGCATATCCGCATCGAGAGCCGGAAATGACGCTTCCAATTATGAGATCCGCGTTACCTTTAAGGAATACGATCCTCATTACTTTGAAAACATCGAACCCGGCCCGTCGCAGGGTGTCATGACCGTAAAGGACCTGAGTCTGGAAGTGCTCCGCAGCCTTGCCGAGTATTATATCCTGATGGATCAGTACGGGCAGGAGCTCAGCAATTTTCAGTATTACATCTCATTTGAGGATACCTCGGGAGAGGAGCTGGTGCTGAGCAATACCAGCCGTCCGCCGTCAGAGCTTCAGAGGCTGGGACGGCACATTACCGTGCACAATGATTACAGCATAGACACGGATATCGTTCCGCAGCCGGACGGGATCACCTCCCTGGATAATGGTCTGGAGTTCCTGGATACGGATGAAGAGGATCTTATGTACATCGGCATCGATACCGCGTATATCTATCAGGACCGGTATAAGGCGGCATCGGACCGATTTGCCGGTTCGATCGGGGATGTGCGCAGGTGGCTGATGATCCTGGCGGTCAGCGGCGTGCTTTCTGTTATCACGCTGATCCCTGTGGTACGCGGCACCGGAAGACCCGGACTCGATGACGCGGAGCTTCCGATGGACAGGATCCCGCTGGAAGCGCTGGTCCTCCTGCTGGCATTTTTATCTATCATACTTTACTATCTTTTCAAACTGACACTTTACCGCTCTGTGGAAATGCTGACCTCCCGCAGGGACTGGCCGTTCTGGCGCCTGCTTGCACGGTGCCTGATCGTTTACACCATGTGCGTCGTGATCCTTGCGTCCGTGTGGCGCAGATCGTCGAACGGCGGCATTTTCCATAATTCTCTTCTGAACGGGATCACGAAGGCGCTGACAGACGAAGAGAAGGGGACGGCGGCCTGGAATGCCTTTAAAGGATTTGCTGCCTGTATCCTGCTGAATCTTGCCGGGTGCTTCGGGATCCTCTGGTTCTGGATGCACCGTCTCGAAGCGGTCAATTATTATATTGCCTTCTGGCTGCTGATCATTCTGCTGGCAGCAGCAGACATTTATATTTATGTCATTCTGTACCGGAAGACCGGACAGCGGGCTTCCTTACGGAGAGCGGTGAAGATGATCTCGGAAGGAGAGACCGGATACACTGTTCCGGAGTCAGATTATACCGGGAATGAACTGGAGCTTGCAAAGAGCCTGAACAGCATTTCAGACGGTCTGAACCGGGCGATCAATGAACAGGTCAAGGCGGAACGTCTGAAAGCGGATCTGATCACCAATGTATCCCATGATATCCGCACGCCGCTCACTTCGATCATCAACTATGTCGATCTGATCCGCCGGGAGCACATCGAAAATGAAAAGATCCGCGAGTATGTGGATGTTCTCGATAAAAAATCCGCGCGTCTTAAAAACCTGACAGAGGACCTGCTGGAAGCCTCGAAGGCAAGCTCGGGCAATGTCCGGCTGGAAATGGCAAGACTGGATATGGTAGCCCTGGCCAGTCAGGCTGGCGGTGAATTTGAAGATAAGTTTGCCGCGCGCCGTCTGGAGCTGGAGCTGAACACACCGGAAACGCACGCATATGTGCTGGCTGACGGAAGACATCTGTGGAGAGTATTTGAAAATCTGTACAACAATGCCGCAAAGTACGCGCTCGAAGGCACGAGGGTCTATGCGGACGTCTACAGCAAAGACGATAACTATGTGTTTACGATCAAAAACGTCTCTGCAGCAAAGCTGAACATCAGTCCGGATGAACTGACAGAGCGTTTCGTACGCGGAGACACATCACGTTCCACCGAGGGCTCGGGTCTTGGCCTGAGTATTGCAAAGAGCCTGACCAAGCTGATGGGCGGTGAGCTTCTGATCGAGATCGACGGAGATCTCTATAAGGCCAGTGTCATTTTGCCGAAGCACGAGGAACCGGTCGAGACCAAGGTAACGACGGGAACGCTTGAGATCGAATGATCGGAAGCAAAACAAAAGCGGCAGAGTCTGCCCGGAGAAAAACAATATGAGGATCAGACATGTCAAGGGTGCGGAAGAAGCAGTTGCCGCCGATCCCTTTGTAATACAAAACCCGGCAGAGCACGCCGGAAAATGGAAAACAGAAATCTTCAAATCAAAGGCGCCTCTGTATCTGGAGGTTGGAATGGGCATGGGCAGCTTTATCCGGCGGCTCAGCTTTCTTCATCCGGAAATCAGCTATCTGGGGTTTGAGATCAACACGACAGTCCTCTATAAAGCCATGAGAAGATACGAGGCTGAACTGGAGGAAGCAGGACGGAAAGCGGATCCTGAAGGCTCCAATCTGCGGTTTATCCGCAGTGACGCCCGTTTCCTCGGAGAATACTTTGCCGAAAAGGAAGTTGACCGGATCTACCTCAACTTCTCCGATCCATGGCCGAAGGACAAAAACGCCAACAAACGGCTGACCTCCCCGCAGTTTCTGAAGCTGTATGACCGCATCCTGCAGCCGGACGGAGTCATCGAGTTCAAGACCGACAACCGCGGGCTGTTTGACTATTCGGTGGAGACCCTTCCGGCCGGCGGCTGGAAGATCCTGCAGATCACCTACGATCTGCACAGGGATCCGGAAATGAACGAAGGAAACGTCATGACCGAATACGAGGCAAAATTCTCGGTTTGCTTTTGAATATTCTTATAATGTTATCAAAATTTTGCTCATGTGCGGTCCGTCTGCTGCGCAGCACTTGCCTATTTGTCTGTCGAAAAGCATGTAAACATGCTTTTTGCCATCCAATCAGGCAGTTGCTGAACAGTTACGAACTTTTTGCAAATTTTGCTTGACATCCACAGAGGATTGCTGTATTATATCGAAGTCGGTTGAGACAAGCACCTTTAGCTCAGTTGGTAGA
>DFKM01000164.1 GCA_002373555.1 Lachnospiraceae bacterium UBA3645 | reverse complement strand
GGACTGTCGAACAAGAAGCCCCCACTTCTTAGCACAGCGAAAGTGGTGGGAGTACGTCACCAGCGTGCATCAGTACTCCACATTCGTCAGGCTCTTCAGCCCGATCGCCAGCGTGGATCCGTTGTGCAGCAGCGCGGATGTGGTCGGAGAGATGATCCCCAGCACACCCAGTACGATCAGCGCGGTATTGAAGCTCACAATGAACCTGTAATTGAAGTTGATCCTTTTGATCAGCGAAGCGCTGATCCGCCTGGCGATCACGATATCGGAGATATCGCCGCCCGAGACCGTGATATCCGCGATCTCTCTGGCGATCTCGGCTCCGTCGCTGATCGCAATGCCGACGTCCGCCGCCGAGAGCGCCGGCGAATCATTGATGCCGTCGCCCACCATGACCACGGTGTGTCCGGCTGCTCTTTCCTGCTCGACGAAACCGGCCTTGTCTTCCGGCAGCACCTCCGCATAGAACCGGTCAACGCCCGTGATGCCTGCGATCCGCTCCGCGATATGCTTATTATCGCCAGTCATCATGACGATATTCGTAAAGCCGGCATCCCGCAGATCCGAGATCACGCTGGCGGCCTCCTGCCGCACCGGATCCTCGATGCAGATGACGGCCTTCAGCCTGCCGTCGATGCTCAGATACAGATGGGAGAACGAATCCGGAAGCGCGGCGAATTTCTCCTGCTCGCTCTCCGGGATTACGGCACCTTCGTCTTCAAAGATAAAGTGACGGCTGCCGATGCAGGCCCGTTTTCCGTCGATCGTTGTCGCAATTCCGTGCGCGACCAGATAGTTCACCTTCGTGTGCATCTCATCGTGCAGGATACTCCGCTCTTCCGCTGCTTCCACGACGGCCTTCGCCATGGAGTGCGGGAAGTGCTCCTCCATACAGGCAGCGATCATCAGCATCACCGATTCATCTTCGCCGTCAAACGGCACGACCTGCGCGACTCTGGGATTCGCCTTTGTCAGCGTGCCGGTCTTGTCGAAAACGATCGTATCCGCCTGCGCGAGTTCTTCCATGAACCGGCCGCCCTTGACGGTGATATGCTGCTCGGCTGCGGTCCGCATGGCGGAGATCACCGCCACCGGCATCGCAAGCTTCAGCGCGCACGAGTAGTCCACCATCAGCACGGAAAGCGCCCGCATGGCATTGCCGGAAAGCAGGTATGTCAGCGCCGTCCCGGCGAAGCAGTACGGCACCAGTCTGTCCGCCAGATGTTCTGCCCGGCTCTCGACCGAGGATTTCATCTTCTCGGATTCCTCGATGAGCCTGGTAATATTCTCATACCGGCTCTCGCCGCTGGTGTTGCGTACGGCGATCGTGATCTCGCCTTCTTCCAGCACGGTCCCGGCAAATACACTGTCGCCGGCTTCCTTCCGGACTGCCAACGCTTCTCCGGTCATACTCGCCTGGTTCGCCATGCCGGTCCCGGAAACGACCGTGCCGTCGAACGGGATCACGCTGCCCATATGGACGACTACATGATCGCCCGCTGCCACTTTTTCTCTTTCCGTCAGGACTTCCTGCCCGTCCGCGATCATCCAGACCTTCTCTGCGGGAAGCGCCAGTACGCGCGCCAGATCATCTCTGGATTTCTTCCGGGTCCAGTCTTCCAGCAGTTCTCCGATGCTCAGAAGATAGATGACCGAATCGGCAGTGGAATAATCTCCCCGGACGATCGATACGCCGATCGCGGCGGCATCCAGCACCGCCACCTCCAGCTTCCCGTGCAGAATGGCCTGCACGCCCTTCACGAGGAAAGGTACCGCTTTGACAGCCGTGATCACTTCCCGCACTGGCGCCGGCAGCACCGCTCTCCGCAGGACTCTCGCTGCCGTCATCGTGATGAGCTTATCCTTAAATTCCGCCGCAGACTGTCTGCCCGAGTGGGCAGTCACATCCTCCGGCGCTTTATTCTTTTCATAATCAAAGGCCGCGGCTGCGGTCAGAAGCTTCCGGAGACTTCCCTCGTACCGGATCACCACGTCGCATGTCGCTTCGTAGACAACAGCCTTTTTCACCTGAGACAGAGAAGACAGATACCACTCCAGAGTATCTGCCTGCTCGTAAGTCATTCTGTGCTGTTTCACATGAAGACGCACCCGGCCTCTGATCTCATGTTTTATCAGGAACCGCATGATCTTTTATCCTTCCGTTTCTTCCTCCGGGAGATCCGTGTCATTCGCGAACTCTTCCATGAATGCTTCGTCCAGCTCCCTCTCTTCGTTGATCGCAAGAGCGCCTTCGTAGATGTCCTCGCAGTTCTCCTGCAGTGTGGTGGCTTTCTGTACGACTTTTTTCTTCGCTCTCAGGACCGCTGCGGTGCAGTGGGTATAGGCATTCTTCGCATCCTTGCTGGAAAGCAGGCTGATGCCGGCCGTGCCGAACAGCAGGCCGGCGGCAAACGCACGCGTTTTTTTCGATACCAGACACTTCGCTATATTTCCAAACATATCGATTACCCCCTTCTATGTCTGTAGTTCTCTGGTTTCTCTAATTCTAGCACTGCTTTTCAAATTGTGCAATACTTATGCTTTTCTAATGTTTTTTAACAGAAACTATCGCATATTAGTCTGAATTATCTCGTGTTGTCTGTAAACTAAAGCGAGTTAGTTGTCATTTTACACGGTTAGTTGATTTTCCCGCAGGTGAATGCTTTCTTCCGGCAATTACACCTGCCTTACCGCCCGCCGGGACGGCCGCAGCAGCAGGATCGCCAGACCGAGCGCCGCATCCGTGATCAGCAGGCTCACGGTGTAGGACTGGAGCAGCACGGGGAAGGTGTGGATCGCCCGGAAAATGGTCAGGATCCAGAAGATCCGGATACCGCAGGTGCCGATCATACTGATCACCGAAGGCACCAGCGAAATGCCGAATCCGCGCAGATATCCTGAAAAGCACTCCATCAGAATGGAGAAGATATAGCACAGATAGATATACCGCATCCTGACGAAGCCGGCCTCAATGACCGCGGGATCCGAATTGAAGAAGGACAGGATAAAGCGCCCGCCGGGCAGCAGAATGACCGCGGTCACCGCTGTCAGGAGATAGTCCAGAAGCACGCAGTACAGGAGCGCCTTTCTGCACCGTTCCGCCTTCATCGCACCGTAATTCTGTCCCGTAAACGTCGTACACGCCTGTCCGAACGAATTTAGCACGAAATAGGACAGCGCTTCCACGCTGATCGCGGCAGAAGATCCGGCCATGACCGTCGTGCCGAGGCTGTTGATCGAGGACTGGATAAACACGTTCGACAGAGAGAACGCCATGCCCTGGATGCCGGACGGAATGCCGATCGACAACATCCGCCTGACCGACCGGGAATCCAGCCGCAGCGCCTTCAGATCCAGCCTGACGACGGAATCCGACTCCGTCAGCTTTTTCATCAGGAACAGCGAGCTGATCAGGTTGGACACAGCAGTTGCGATCGCAACGCCAGCCACGCTCAAATGACACACCGCCACAAAGAAGATATTCAGGATGACATTGATCACACCGGCGATCGCCAGCGCTCTGAGCGGCGTCTTCGTATCCCCGATGCTCCGCAGGATCGCCGCTTCATAATTGAACAATACGATCGCGGGCATCCCGAGGAAATAGATCCGCAGATAGGTGACCGCAAGCGGAAATACTTCCGCCGGGACGGACATCAGCGACAGGATCGCCGGTGCCAGTACCTGCCCCAGGAAGAGCAGGATGATGCCGCAGATGAATGCCAGGACGACCGATGTATGGACCGCCTTACGAATGGCTTCCTTGTGTCCGCGGCCGATCTCGCTCGCGATGACGACATTTGCGCCGACGGAAACGCCGATGAACAGGTTGACGATCAGGTTCACCAGCGAACCGTTGCTGCCGACAGCAGCCATCGCCTCCTTGCCCACGAACTTTCCGACGACTGCAATGTCCGCAGCATTAAAAAGCTGCTGCAGCATTCCGCCGAACATCAGCGGCAGTGCATACAGCAGGATCTTGTCAGCAAGACTGCCGTTCAGCATGTCCATGCCGTCATTATGTTTTCTGAAAACGATACTCAAGCCAAGCCTCCCGGCAGCGCGGCCGTACGCCCGCGCCGCCTATTTCACGAAGTAGGATATGACCTTCTTCAGATCTTCGAGTTCTTCGTCACTCTCGGGATGGTCTTTCGCCTCCTCCAGCGCCGTCTCGATGTGCTCCTGGAGAATGCGTCTGGAAAGACCGGTGATCGCGGAGCGGACCGCCGCCAGCTGGATCAGGACTTCCGAAGGGTCCTTGTCGTCCTCCATCATCCTTTTCACGGCTTCCATGTGGCCGATCGCCCTGGCCATGCGGTTCAGCATGGCTTTCTTTTCCGCCTCCCGGTCTCTTTCCTTCGGGTGTCCCATGGAGGGGTCGCGCTGTTCACTTATTTCACGGCTCTTCACACAAAACACCCCCTTCCGTTATTCTGCTCTGTTCTTACAGCAGCTTCTTCAGCGTTTCCGTCACATCAGCGACCTGGAACAGCGATCCGATCGCGCACAGGCCGGCGGATCTCCGGCTGTCTGCAAGTGCAAGCCGGCAGCCTTCCTCAATGCTCTTCGCCGCTGTGACCGGCATGTCACCCATGCCCCGCAGGACATCGGCAAGCTGTTCGGCATCCATCGCTCTGGCAGTATTCGAATGCGTGACTGCAACAAAGCTGTGCGCGATGGGCACCAGTGCCTTAAAGCCTTCCCGCACATCCTTGTCCGAAGACGATGTCACCAAAAATGTCAGTCTGGATCCCTCAAGGTACTCCGTCAAACATGCTGCCGTAGCGGCAAGCCCCTGGGGATTGTGCGAAGCATCCACCAGCACCAGCGGCGCGCGGCTGATGACTTCCAGCCGGCCTCTCCAGCGGACCTTCAGGAGTCCCTGTCTGATATTCTCATCCCGGATGAACCATCCTGCATTCATGCGGTTCATCACGCGGATGACTGACAGCGCAACGGCTGCATTTTTCAGCTGGTATTCGCCGAGCAGCGGCATCTTCAGATTGTCAAAGCAGCGGTAGTCAAAGATCTGCCCCTCCCAGTCGTGCATGACGGGATTCAGGCTTTCGAAATCCGGGCGGGTGAGTTTCGCGTGTTTCTCTTCGCAGACGCGCTCGAACACCGCTTCGGCTTCGGGATCCTCTCCGTAGATGACGACATTGCCGCCTTCCTTGATGATGCCCGCCTTCGCTTCCGCGATCTTCGTAATGGTATCGCCGAGATAGGCCGTGTGCTCCAGTCCGATGTTCGTGATCACGGCCACTTCCGGCACGGGGATCACATTGGTCGAATCGAGTTCGCCGCCCATGCCGGTCTCCAGGACCACGATGTCGCAGCCCTTTCTGTAAAAATACAGCAGTCCGACCGCAGTGATGATCTCGAATTCCGTCGGGATATCCTCCATCGCATCGGCAAATTCCGCGATCTCGCCGACGATCCCGGCGAGCTCTTCTTTTTCTATATTCTCACCGTCGATCTGAATCCGTTCTTCAAAAGAATAGACATGCGGTGACGTGAACAGTCCGGTCCTGTAACCGGCTTCCTTCAGGATCGATGCCAGCATGGCCGCCGTGGACCCTTTTCCGTTCGTACCCGCTATATGAATGAATTTCAGTTCACGCTCCGGATTCCCGAGTGCTGCCAGAAGCGCTCTCGTTCTGGAAAGACCCGGTTTGTGATCCTGCCACTTTTCATTGTGGATAAATCTCATAGCCTCTTCATATGTCATAGCGATCATCCTTCTTTGATCAGTGCAAATGCGGCACGCAGCTTCAGATTTCCTTCCGTAATATCCATGAGCGCGCCTTCGATCTCCTCGGCAACGTCTGCCATACCGAGGCCCCTCATGGATTCGGCAAGCTGTGAAAGCTCTTCCGCATGATGTTCATTATGGGCTACCATGTAGCCGAGCAGTGCGCAGGCCTCTTCTCTGGAAGCGCCCGATGCGTCATTGTCATGATAGTGATGATGATGCGGTGCGTGAAACGAACCCGAATCGTGCATGGTAAACCTCCTCTTAACGAACAAATGCGCTTATCTTTGATTCCAGACCTTCTTCGATCTCGGCATAAGGCCGGATCTTTTTCACCAGCTCCTGATGCATTTCCCAGACATTCTCCAGATACTGGCTGGGTCGGTAGGTCTTGCCGGACACCTCGTAGGTCACCGGGCAGGCACCGGTGAAATCCACCGTCCCGTAATAAGCCCGTGTGAAATCCTTATACCGGTAAGTCATATGGTTCGTGCCCATACGGACTTCCAGTGCGGAGGAGGTGAGTTTGTACTCCGTCTGATCGATCACCCTGTCCACATATTTCTTCGCCAGATAAATCATCAGGACTTCCAGGAAGATAAAGATCGCCGAGAGCGGCGCGCCCTTCAGCCAGGTGATCTGATTTGCGAAGACGTAATCATAGATAAAGTAGAAAACGATCAGCACAAATGTAGCGGCAACATAAAATATGTTCCGGAAGACGATCATTCTTTTTCCTACGTGATATTTCTTTTCTGCTGCCATTGCTCCTCCGAAATCGTACTATGATTGAATTCCTCAGAATACTCTTCTGACTTTCACGGCCGGGATCTTTGCAAGATCCGCTTCTTCGATCACGTCATCCGTATCCGCGATCGCATAGCCGTATTCCCCGCGCACGGCGCAGACGATATCGTCGCCGAGCACTGCTGCTTCCGCCGGCAGTTCGCCCTTGAACATGACGGTGTATCTTGCTGCCTTTCCGGGAAGTTCCTTGGCAAGGCGGGGATAGGTGACCGCGTTCCGGACATTTCCTTTTTCAATATAATCCATCAGCTCTTCGGCTGCCATGACCGCGCAGTTCTCCTCGGACTCTTCGGTCGATGCGCCAAGGTGCGGCGTGATGACGGTGCCTTCCATGTTCAGCGTGCCGGGCGTTGCGAAATCGCAGACATAGCGGCGGACTTTGCCGGATTCGAGGGCGGCTTTCATATCCGCTTCATTGACCAGTGTATCTCTGGCGAAGTTCAGGAAGACAACGCCGTCCTTCATCTTCGCAAATGCTTCCGCATTGATCATGCCCTTCGTGGACGGCAGCACCGGTACATGGATGGTGATGAAATCACTCTTCGCATAGATATCGTCGATATTCTTTGTCATCGGGATATCCTCGAGCTCCAGATAAGGATCATATCCGATGATGTCCATGCCGAGGGCCTCGCAGGCCTTCGCGACCTTGTAGCCGATCGCGCCGCAGCCGATCACGCCGAGGGTCTTGCCGAAGATCTCGGTGCCGGCAAATTTCTTCTTTTCCTTCTCCGCCTTCTTGGCGACATCCGGATCATCCTTATTGGCCTTCGCCCACTCGATCCCGCCGACGATATCGCGGCAGGCCAGGAACATGCCGGCCAGAACGAGCTCCTTCACGGCGTTCGCATTCGCACCGGGGGTATTGAAGACCATGATGCCGGTATCCGCACAGCGCTCGAGCGGAATGTTGTTGACGCCCGCACCCGCTCTCGCGATCGCCAGCAGAGAATCCGGGAATTCGGTGTCATGAAGTGCTGCACTTCTGACCATCACGGCGGATGCGCCCGCAAGCTCTTCGGTCATTTCGTAGCCGGCGCCGAACTTCGCAGTGCCTTTTTTTGAAATCGCATTCATCAGACAGATCTTGTTCATATTCCTTATCCTCCCGAAATAAATTACCCATATCATACTGATTTCCTCTGATTTAGTCAATGAAAGCGCACGCATTTAAATAAAGAAAAAACTACATTCATAAAGTAATTTCTTTTTCCGTAAAATCTTTACAGGATTACCCCCTTTTATTTTTTATGGATTTATGCGATACTGAACGGTAAAGGAAAAACCGGGGGGACGAAAATATGGCGGGAGAAAAGAAGACAAATATGACGAACGAACAGCACTTACCGTTCACAACGGATGACGATATTGAAATTGCGCCGGAGGAAGAAACGGAAGCAGCCGGGGAGAGGAAGGAAGCCCCTACGGCGGCTCCGGAAACTGCCGGCGGGACCGCGGAAGAGGCCGCTGAGGAAGCAGCTGAGGAGACTCCCGAAGAGGCTCCTGAAGAAGCAGTCGAGGAAGCTCCTGAAGAGACCGCCGCGAATTCTGAAGCCGCGAAGAACGCCGCACAGGTCGTGAAGGATCCTGCATCTGCCGCAAAGGAAAACGGTCCGGATCTTGCCATGGCCGTCGCGGCCGGGATGATCGCGCCGCCGCCTGTGAAAGCTGCGAAGAAAGCGGCCGAAGCCGCAGCAGCCGCACAGCAGGAAGCCGCAGCGCCGGCAGATGATGCAGCAGCGAAGAAAAAGAAGAAACGCCTGTACATTGCCGGCGGCATTGCGCTTGCCGCGATCGTCGGATGCAGTATCTGGGCATGGAATTTCTGGAAGACCAACAGCGCGAAGACGACCTTCCTCGACCGCACCTATCTGTACGGCGAGGATATCTCCGGAAAGGAGCCGGCGGAGATCGCTGCCGACATCCTGAAGAAGGAGGATCAGATCAAGATCACGCTGACAGAGGAAGGCAAGACCTCCGCGGAAGGTTCCGCGAAAGACTTCGGGCTGACGCTGGATGAAGCAGCGCTGACCGAATCGATCGAATCGGCCCAGAAAGCCCAGACCGGAAGCGTTTCCGCGGTATTCGGCTCTCTGTATAAAGACTATCTGATCACCACGCAGGAAGCCTGGAAACTGGATGAGACGGTTCTGAACGAGAAAATCCGCACGCAGAATCTGGAGATCAACAGAGAGGCGAGCTTTGATGCCTACCTCGACTATGATGACGAGAAAAACTGTGCGCTGATCGTTCCCGAGATCTACGGCAACCAGTTCAACAAGCAGGAATTCGAAGCATACATGAAGGACACGCTGCTGAAGGATTTCGGCGATGTCGTTCTGTCCGAGGATTCCAAATATACGATCGCATTTCCGGAGGATCTCTATTATAAGCCGGCGGTGACGAAGGACGATCCGGAGCTGAACAGGCTGTGCAAAGCTTACAATGCATTTGCCGGCACGGATATCACCTACCAGTTCGGCGAAGAAGAAAAGAAAGTCACCTTCGAAGAGATCTGCAATATGTGCGAAGTGAACGGGACAAAAGCGGAGCTCAGCAAGGATGCCGTCGCAGCCTATGTCGCCGCGCTGGCCGAGCAGTACGATACCCGCGGCAAAGCCCGTACGTACACGACCCATGACGGATACAAGACCGAATTCTCTGCTGCCCAGGTCGATTACGGTTACGAGATCAATCAGGAGGCCGAGACCGAAGAGCTCTATGCCAACATCCTGGATCATGCGGAGCTTGTCCGGAATCCGATCTACTATGAAGGCAATAAGTGGGGCAATCCGTACTACTATTCCAGAAACGGCATGGACGATCTGAACGGCACCTTCATCGAAGTCAGCCTGGCGGATCAGCACGTATGGTTCTACAAGGAAGGCAAGCTGATCGTGGACGGCGACTGCGTGACCGGCAACCTGTCCAGAAAGATGGGCACCTCCAGAGGAATGTATCCGATCGCTTTCAAGCGCTCGCCCGCAGTCCTGCGCGGCGGCACCGGAAAGGGTGCTTATGCAACGCCCGTAACCTACTGGATGCCGTTCAACGGAGGACAGGGACTGCACGATGCGACATGGCGCGGCAGATTCGGCGGAAACATTTATAAGTACAGCGGCTCGCACGGCTGCGTGAACCTGCCGAAGAGCGTAGCGAAAGAGATCTACGAGAACTGCAAGCCCGGCATGTGCGTCATTGTCTACTGATGAAATCGGGACAGGGAGCCGCTCCCTGTCCTTCAAAACACACACATTCTGAAAGGAGCTTCCCACGATGAACGTCATTTACACGGAAAAGGCACCGGCCGCGATCGGCCCCTACTCCCAGGCTATGCAGATCGGCAGTCTGCTCTTCACTTCCGGCCAGATCCCGATCGATCCCGCAACCGGCGAGATCCACGGAACCACGATCGCAGAGCAGGCCGAACAGGTCATGAAGAATCTCGGCGAAGTGCTTGCAGCTGCGGGCCTTACCTATACCGACACGGTCAAGACCACCTGCTTCCTGGCCGATATGGCCGATTTTGCAGCATTCAACGAAGTATACGGAAAATACTTCACCGGCAAGCCCGCCCGTTCCTGCGTGGCTGTAAAGACCCTGCCGAAGAACGTCCTCTGCGAAGTCGAAGTGATCGCAGGAAAATAACCCACGGGGACAGGCACCAATGGTAGGTAGATTTCATTAA
>DFKM01000117.1 GCA_002373555.1 Lachnospiraceae bacterium UBA3645 | reverse complement strand
TGGGGACTGATTTCTTTTTTGGTGATCCTGGAGGGATTCGAACCCCCGACCCACGGCTTAGAAGGCCGTTGCTCTATCCAGCTGAGCTACGGACACACACTGCCTTTCGGCAATAATGCGGGCAGAAATATATCTGCCCGCAAGTCGGGGCGACAAGATTCGAACTTGCGACCTCTCGGTCCCTAACCGAACGCTCTACCAAACTGAGCCACGCCCCGATGCGGCGCTACGAACGCCGCCGTATTATATTACATCAACTCATTCGAAAATGCAAGCACTTTTTCAGCCTTTTCGGACGATGCATGTAAACTTTTTTATGCAAGCTTTGCCTTTGCGGTCTCTGCAAGCGCCGCAAATCCCTCTGCATCGTTGACAGCCAGATCCGCCAGGATCTTACGGTTGACATCTACGCCGGCCAGCTTCAGGCCGTACATCATACGGCTGTAGGAAAGGCCGTTCATACGGGCTGCTGCATTGATACGTGCGATCCAGAGAGAACGGAACTGTCTCTTCTTCTGCTTTCTGCCGGCATAAGCACTGGTCAGTGCACGCATGACGGACTGCTTTGCTACGCGGTACTGTTTGGAACGGGCTCCGCGGTAACCCTTTGCCAGCTTTAATACTCTGTTATGTCTTTTCTTGGCGCCTAAACCGCCCTTGATTCTTGCCATGGTTCTAGTCTCCTTTCTGATCAGTAAGGCAGGATCTTCTTCATTACCTTTGCGTTCGTAGGATCCGCAATGGTGGCTTTACGAAGATTTCTCTTCCTCTTGGTGGACTTCTTGGTCAGAATGTGGCTTTTATAGGCTTTCATTCTCTTCAGCATGCCGGTACCGGTCTTTTTGAAACGCTTGGCAGCTGCTCTTTTTGTCTTTAACTTCTGCATGAATACTACCTCCTTTACTGATCCTTAGAGCCTTTCGGCCTGCAGGATAACTGCGGGTTAACTGTCTTTTGTCTGTATTATTTCTTTCTGAGGAACATCACGAGGCTGCGGCCCTCCATCTTGGAAGGCTTGTCGACCACAGCGATGTCCGACAGACGCTCTGCGAAATCATCGAGCACATGCTTTGTCTGGTTCATGTGGCTCATTTCGCGGCCGCGGTAACGCAATGATACCTTGACTTTGTCTCCTTTTTCCAGGAACTTTCTGGCAGCTCCTGCCTTCGTATTCAGGTCGTTCTCTTCGATGTTCGGAGAGATGCGTACTTCCTTGACGTCGATGGTCTTCTGTTTCTTGCGGGCTTCCTTCTCCCGTCTGGCCATCTCATAGCGATACTTGCCATAATCAATAATCTTGCACACGGGCGGCTTCGCGGCAGGCGCGATCATGACCAGATCTAGTTCCTCTTCCCTGGCCATCCGAAGGGCTTCACGTGAATTCATAATGCCGATCTGTTCTCCGTGGCTTCCGATAAGGCGGATTTCCATGTCGCCTATCTGACCGTTAATCATTAACTCGCTAATCTTTCTGTACCTCCACCTGAACGCCCGATTCCATGAAAAAAGGGCGAAACCGAAATTCCGCCCGTTAAGCTATCTGCTTAGGAGAAACCCAGGTCACCGGTGTGCCGGGGTGAGAGCGGAACTCTTCTTTCTTTATTGACAGCAAACGTATCTTACCACTGCCGCATGGCAATGTCAAGTGCAAAAATACGGTTTTTAACCGCTGTAGCTGCGGATATAAAGTTCGTAATACGCGCCGCGTTTTGCCATCAGTTCCTCGTGCGTTCCGCGCTCGACGATCTTCCCGTTGTCGACCATCAGGATCACGTCCGCCTGCCGGATCGTGGACAGCCGGTGAGCGATCACAAAGGAGGTCCTGCCGGCAAGCAGATACTCTGTGGCATCCTGAATCTTTTTCTCGGTGACCGTGTCGATCGAGGAGGTCGCCTCGTCCAGCACGAAGATCGCCGGATCGGCCAGCACGGCCCTGGCAAACGAGATCAGCTGCTTCTCGCCGGTCGAGAGCAGATCGCCGCCCTCGCCGACCTGGGCATCATAGCCGCCTTCCATTCTCTCGGGAATGCTGTCCGCCGCAACGGCTTTCATGGCGGCTTCCATTTCTTCCATCGTCGCGTCGGGCTTTGCATACCGCAGGTTCTCCGCGATCGTGCCGGAGAAAAGGTGCGGCGTCTGGATGACATAGCCGAGATGCGAATGCAGCCACAGCTGCGAACGCTCCCGCACGTCCCTGCCGTCGATCAGGATCCGGCCGCCCGTCGGTTCAAAGAACCTGCACAGGAGGTTCACCAGCGTCGATTTGCCGGCGCCGGTCTCCCCTACGATCGCAACATTCGTCCCCTGTGGCACCTTCAGATCGAAATGCTCAAAGATCATCTCTTCGCCGTCCGGGTAATGAAAGCTCACATCCTGAAACTCCACATCGCCGAAAAGCGGTTCCCAGTTCTCTTTTTTCGGCGAAAATGCGTCGCCGTACTTTTCAATGACTTCCGGCGTGTCGCCGACTTCCGCGGCTGTCGCCATCAGCCTGGTAAAACGTTCGATATTGACCTGCACATTGACCAGGTCCGAAAGTGCACGGATGATCCACTGGATCGGCTCCATCATGCCGAGCGCATAGGACATGAACACCGAAAGCACGCCGATCTCCATGACGCCCGCTTTCGTGATCACACCGCCCTGCCAGAGCACGAGCGCAAGCGCGCACGATGCGGAGAAGGAGATCACGGCCAGGAACATGGCGCGGAAATGCGCCAGATGCACGGAGGTCTTCCGCATATCCTCCGTCACCTGTTCGAAGCCGAACTGCATCTTATCTTCGATCACGAGCGTCTTGATCGTCTTCGCCCCGGTGATGCCTTCATTGTATCCGCCGGTAATGACGGAGTTGATTTCTCTGACCCTGCGGCCGAGCGCGACCATTTTCCGCTGGAAGTAGACAGCAGCAGCCGTCGTTACGGGGACCAGCAGCAGGATCAGCAGGGCCAGCCGCAGATTCAGACGCAGCATGACGATGATGATCCCGACCAGATACGTCATGTTCCAGACGCACTCCATGATGCCCCACGCGACCCAGCCGCCGATCCGCTCGGTATCGCTCATGACGCGTGCATGGATATAGCCCACGGAATTCTGGTTGTAATAGGAAAACGAAAGGGTCTGCAGATGATCGAAGCTTTTCTGCTTCATATCTCTGCCGACATACATTTCGATCTGACAGGCCTGATAGGCGGAGACCGCATTCGTCAGCACGCTGATCACGATGGCTGCAATATACAGTCCGACGAACCCGCCGAGACCGGCGAGCGTTTCCTGCAGGATAAAATGATCCAGCGCATAGCTGAAGAACAGCGGCGTGACGATATCCATCAGGCTGCCGATCAGTCCCATGAGGATCATGCTGCAGATGATAAAGCGGTACGGATGCAGGAACGGGCCCAGCTTCGGCAGGCCGAAGAACGGAAGCTTTACAGAGGCAGTATTTTCGTTGTCGTACATTACGAAAGCCCCCCTTCCGCCGCGGTCCTGCCGGCAGCAGCCGGCTCCCCTTCCGGATTCTGGATCGACCAGATCCTGCTGTACAGGCCGCCGGCCCGCAGCAGTTCCTCATGCGTACCGGACTCGGCGATCCGCCCTTCGTCCAGCACCACGATCCGGTCGGCATCCTTCAGCGTGGAGATCCTGTGCGAGATGAGGATGACCGTCCGGCCGCCCATGATCCACGAGAGACGTTTTCTGATCACGGCATCCGTTTCCGCATCGACCGCGGAAAGCGAATCGTCAAAAATCATGACCGGCGGATCCTGCACCAGCATCCGCGCGATGGCTGCACGCTGCTTCTGCCCGCCTGAAAGCGTGACGCCGCGTTCGCCCACCATCGTATCGTATCCCTTGGCAAATCTGCTGACGCTGTCATCCAGCGCGGCTATCCCTGCCGCGCGCCGGACATTTTCATGATCCGTCTCGACCGCCAGCGCGATATTCTCTTCCAGCGTCCTGGAGAACAGGAACGGTTCCTGCAGAACGATGCCGATATTTTTCCGAAGCCACGGCAGCGAAATGTCCCGGATATCGTTTCCGCCGATCGTGATCCTTCCGGCATCCGGCGTATACAGGCCGTTCAGCAGATACATGAGCGTGGATTTTCCGCTGCCCGTCATGCCGAGCACACCGACTGTGCTGCCGCCCGGGATCGTCAGCGACAGATCCCTGATGATCTCCTTGCTTTCATTGTATCCGAAGCTGACGTCATGGAAAACGATATCGCCGTGCATATCCGGCTCCGCCGTGCCTTCCCATGTTTCCTCCCCGGAATTGAGGATGTACAGCAGTCTGTCCATGGAAACGCCGGCCTTGCTCATTTCGGAGAGCATCCGCCCGAGACGCCGGACAGGCCAGATCAGCTGGTTGTTGTAGGAGACGAAGGCGATCAGCGCGCCGGCCGTCAGCTGTCCGTGAACGCACAGGACTGTCCCGATCACGACGATCAGCATGATCTGCACGAACATCAGCAGATCGCCGGAAGCCCAGTAGACGGACAGGATCCGGCAGAGCGACATCCATGCATCGGTATATTTATGGTTCTGTTTCCGGAACCGCTCGCGTTCATACTCTTCTCTTCCGAAGGCGCGGACGACCCGGACGCCGGTCAGATTCTCCTGCGCGATCGTGGAAAGCACGCCTTCATTCTCGTCGCATTCCAGGAACAGATGACCGATCTTAAAGTAGAAATAATACGAATAGCCCACAAGGACCGGCACGGACAGGAATACGACGACCGAGAGCCGGACGCTCATGAGCAGCATGAAGACCACCGAAAAGACGATCAGGATGACGATCCGGATGACCTGCACGAGCTGCTCCGAGACGAATTCGCGGACCGTCTGCATGTCGGACGTGCACCGCTGGATGATATCGCCGGTCTGGTTGTCGCTGTGCCAGGAAAACGGCAGCGATTCGATATGTTCATAAAGCAGATCCCGGGCTGTCTTCACCATCCGCTCCGTCCCCTTGGTATTCAGATAGGTGTTCAGATACCGGAATACGGCGGACACGGCCGCCAGAACCGCTACGGCCGCCGCAGCGATCCAGAGTTTTTCAGACAGGACGGCCCTGCCGCCGAAAGCTTCCAGCGCGGACACCACGAACGCAGGCAGCGTACCCGTGTCGCCCATCAGACAGTAATCGACCACGATCCGGATGATCTGGGGCGTCACCATGTCGATCCCGGCCACGACTGCGGAAGCGATAATGCTGATCACAAAAAAATGAAGGCTTCCGTCAAGGAAACGCATCAGCATGGATGTTTTTGTATACTTTCCTTCTTTCACGAAGCCCTCCTTTCCGCCCCGGTTCAGATATACCGGAACATCTCCGCCGTCTCGTCCTTCTTCGGAGATTCTTTGATCTCCAGCACTTCGGCCTTCACCGTGCGGTTCCCGAAGGCGATCTCGATCACATCCCCGATCTTCACGTCATACGAAGCTCTGGCCGCCTTTCCGTTCACCAGCACTCTGCCGGCATCGCAGGCTTCGTTGGCGACGGTCCTTCTCTTGATGATCCTGGATACCTTCAGGTATTTGTCAAGTCTCATGCTTACCCCCTGATAAAGGAAAACCGGCCTTCCGGCCGGTTTCGTTCTTCTTATTCGTTTACCATATCCTTCAGAGCCTTGCCTGCTTTGAACTTGGGCATACGGCTTGCCGGAATGCTCATGCTCTCGCCTGTGCGGGGATTTCTGCCCTCTCTGGCCTCTCTGGCGCTGGTCTCGAAGGTTCCGAATCCGACTAACTGAACCTTTCCGCCGGCTTTAAGTTCTTCTGCAATAACATCTGTAAGAGCCTTAACAGCCTTGTCAGCATCCTTTTTGGAGATCTCCGCCTTCTCGGCGACAGCTGCTACAAGTTCCATTTTATTCATAGTAATTGTCCTCCTGAATTTGTTTCTTGCTCAAATCCTATGAAATGATAATCTCTAAAGGGGTTTTTGTCAAGGAAATATATGCGATAAAGTCACCAAAAGTGGGTTTTTATCAGCGCCGTTCGGTGAGCTTCTTCAGAAGCCATTCCGCAAAGATGCCCAGATACCGCATCATCGGTTCCGCGATGATCGCAAAGACGATCATCAGCATGGCGATCTGCTTGGTCACCGAGGTGATCGAGAAGAACCACCGCAGGTTGAACAGGCAGAAAACAAGTCCGGCGACCATGGACAGCCAGATCGCCCAGTGCAGCTTCGTCATGGGCTTCATGATCCGGTACATGATCATGAAACCGACCATCGCCACGAGCAGCGTGCAGGCTGTCGACATGCTCTCATTATCCACATTGAATTCCATGGCGAAAAGCGTCAGCGCCAGCACCACGGCGAAGTCGGTCAGGCCCGCCGGGAGCGCCCGCAGGAACACGTTCGTCAGGAATTTTCCCTTGATCGGGTCTTTGTTGGGCTCCTGCGACAGCAGGAATGCCGGTATGCCGATCGTGAACATGCTGATCAGCGAGACCTGCGCAGCCTTTAACGGATAGTCCATGACCAGGATCACGGAGAAGACCGAAAGCAGCAGTGAGAATATGTTCTTGACGAGGAAAAGGCTGGCCGTGCGTTCGATGTTGTTGACGACCCGCCGTCCCTCCAGCACCACGTTCGGCATCCTGGAGAAATCCGAATCCATGAGCACCAGCTGGGCGACCTGCGAAGCCGCCTCCGAACCGGAGGCCATGGCGATCGAGCAGTCCGCATCCTTCAGCGCCAGGACATCGTTCACGCCGTCTCCTGTCATCGCGACGGTCTCGCCCATATCCTTCAGCGCCTTGACGAACCGGCGCTTCTGCTCCGGTGTCACGCGCCCGAAGACCGTATAGCGCTTGACGGCTGCGGCGATCTCGGCATCCGTTTTCAGCGTCGTCGCGTCCACGTAATCCTCCGCGCCGGCAATGCCTGCTTCCATCGCGATCGAGGAAACGCTGACGGGGTTGTCTCCGGAGATGACCTTCACCGCCACTTCCCGTTCTGCAAAATACCGGAACGTCTTCGCTGCGCCGGCTCTCACGCGGTTCGCCAGCAGGACCGTGCCCAGCAGTCTGACCGGGCGGTCCAGCAGTTCGCCGTTCAGTTCGCCGTCATAGCGTCCGAATGCAAGGACTCTGTAGCCGCTCTCCCCGTGGCTCTCGATATTTTCCTGATACAGTTCGTAATCATCGCCCAGAAGATATTCGGGCGCGCCGAGAACGTAATTGACACCGCCGAAAACAGCGCCGGAATACTTGACTCTGGACGAGAAGGGAACCACTTTCTCCGGCTTTCTGCCTGTGGTGTCGGTAAAGTATTCCTTCATTGCCCGCATCGTCGCATTGTCCGCAGGCATATTCTGCGCAAAATCGGAAAGCAGCTGTTTGATCTCCTTGTTGACCGGATGTCCGGTCCCGCTGCCGGCTTTCATGAAGGTCTCCTGCGTTTCCGCATCATCCAGCTTCAGGACATCTTCAAAGTCCGGATCGGCAGTGATCGTTTTTGCGGCGTCCACATCTTTTGCGACCGCCTTCAGCTGTGCCTTGCCTTTCTGCAGGACCGTGCCGACCTGCTCCGGGATCTTCTCCAGCGTGCCGGGCGTCTTGATATCGGTAATGAGATCCTTGACCTCCATATGATCTTCCGTGATCGTTCCGGTCTTATCAACGCACAGCACCGTGACTCTGGCCAGCGTCTCCATGCTCTTCATGTCATGGATCAGCACTTTCTTCGTTGCCAGACGCATCGCCGATACAGCCAGCGCCAGGCTGGCCGTCAGATACAGCCCTTCCGGGATCATGCCGATCACGGCAGCGACCATGCCGGTAATGCTGTCGCGGAATGTGGCGCCGACCATGAAATACTGCTGATAGAACAGCAGGCCGCCGATGGGAATGATGATCACGCCGACGATCTTGACCAGGCGGTCCAGCGCGCGGATCATCTCCGACTGCTCCTTCACAGTCTGTTTGGTGGCTTTGAGCGTCAGCTTGGAAATATAGGAATCCTCTCCGACCGCGGTCAGCTTCGCAAGGCAGGTGCCGGATACGACGAAGCTGCCGGAGAGCAGCCGGCTTCCCCTCGTCTTCTCGATCTCATCGGATTCACCGGTCAGGAGCGCTTCATTGACATGAATGCTGCCGTTTACGACGACGGCGTCCGCCGGGATCTGTGCGCCGGCCTTCAGGATCACGATATCATCGAGCACCAGGGAATCGGTCAGGACTTCCGTCTTCTTTCCCTCCCGGACCGCCGTGATCTTTGCCGCGCCCATGATCTTCAGATCGTCCAGCACTTTTTTCGAACGGATCTCCTGAATGATTCCGATCAGCGTGTTGGTCACGATCACGCCCATAAAGAGCATGTCGCGGTAGGATCCGACGATCAGGAGAAGGACCGCCAGGATCACGAAGATCATGTTGAAATAGGTGAGCGTATTGCTCAGGATGATCTGTTTGACCGTGCGGGTGCCCGGGTCGACCGGAACGTTCACAAAGCCGCCCCGCTCGCGCTCCCGGATCTGATCGCCGGTGAGCCCGTATTTCGGATCCACATAGATGTCCGGAATATAGACTCTCTGGCTCTTCGGAAGATTCTGCTTTAAGGTTTTGTTTTTCTTTCTTTTACCAGCCATATAGATTCATCGGTTCCGCAGTCAGCGCGGAACGGTTTCCCACTGAAATTCGTTCTGTCTTCGGATGCACTGCCCTTTATTGTACTTTTAATCCGCCGCAGATGCAAGAGGCGGGTATGTATCCATCCTCCCGCAGCTGTATAAAAAAGCAGCGGCACCCCGGGGAAGAGTGCCGCCTTTTTAAGGAGAAGAAAGGTGCAGATGAAAACCATCTGCTTTATCGAAAAATTAGATAATGTCATTTGGTACGAACCGTATTCTATCTGTTCGTTAAAAATTCTTCTATGTATAATCTCGCCAGATATTCGGATTATCCCGCCAAAACGATATTCATAGTATGAATCCTGTCATGCCGGCAAAGCAATACCCCGTTCTTGGAGAAACGGGGTATTCCTAAGATCACGGATTTTCGCCCTTTTCGGCTTTTTCAGCCATACGCGCCGCCTTGTTCCTGGCTCTCAGATTCACGAAGAAGTCCTGCAGAACCGCAGTGCACTCTTCCTTCAGGATGCCGGTCGTCAGTTCCACCTGATGATTGAAACGGTCATCCTGCAGGATGTTCAGGATCGAACCGGCACAGCCGGCCTTCGGATTCATCGTGCCGACCACAACGCGGTCGATGCGCGACTGCACGATCGCACCGGAACACATCTGGCACGGTTCAAGCGTTACGTAAAGCGTACACCCCTCCAGCCGCCAGTCGCCGAGTTTCCGGCTGGCCTTGTCGATCGCGATCAGCTCCGCGTGCGCCAGGGTGGTATGTTTTGTGTTGCGCCTGTTGTAGCCGCGGCCCACGATCTTCCCGTCACAGACGATGACGCACCCGATGGGGACTTCGCCGATGAGGGCGGCTTTGGCAGCCTCCTTCAGCGCAGCACGCATGTATTTGATGTCGGTATCCATGTTATTTCGGTTCGGAGGTCAGCATGACGCCGAGGCGCTGGAAGGTACGCTCGTCCGTTTCCGAAAGCATGACTGTCGTATGCACCTGGGCACCGCGCAGCTTCGGGATCTGCTGCAGCGTATAATCCGCCATGCCGTTCGTGATCGAACTGGCGGAAAGCGCGATCAGCACTTCCTCCATATGCAGTCTCGGGTTCCTGCTGCCAAGATATTCGGTCTTCAGCTTCTGGATCGGTCCGATCACGCCGGGCGTGATCAGCTTCACTTTCTTATCGATCCCGGCATAGTATTTCAGCGCATTGATCAGCAGCGCCGAGCAGGCGCCCAGAAGATCGCTGGTGCCGCCGGTCACGATCGTACCGTCGGTCAGCTCCATCGCGGCAGCCTCCTCGCCGGTCTTCTCCTCGCGGTCCAGCGCAGCAGCGACGACGGTTCTGTCGGTCTTTTTGATGCCGGCCTTGTGCATGAGCAGTTCGATCTTCTGCGCCTCGGATTCCGGCGCCTTGCCTCTCGCGATCTTGATCAGCGTCTGATAGTATCTGCGGATGATCTCCTGCTTCGAGGCATCGCGGCAGGCTTCATCATCGATAATGCAGTTGCCGGCCATATTGACGCCCATATCGGTCGGAGACTTGTACGGGCTTTCCCCGTAGATTCCCTTGAAGATCTCGCGGAGGACCGGGAAGATCTCGATATCGCGGTT
>DFKM01000120.1 GCA_002373555.1 Lachnospiraceae bacterium UBA3645 | reverse complement strand
TCGGCATCGTCGGCGAGAGCGGCAGCGGAAAGAGCGTTTCCTCCCTGGCTGTCATGCGCCTGATCCCGGATCCGCCCGGGAAGATCGTAAGCGGCGAGATCCTGTTCCACGGAAAAGACCTCCTCAAATGCAGTGAGAAGGAAATGCTGAAGATCCGCGGAAACCTGATCTCCATGATCTTCCAGGAACCGATGACTTCTCTCAATCCCATCCTTACATGCGGCAGCCAGATCGCCGAGTCCCTGATGCTCCATAAAGGAATGAAAAAGAAGGAAGCCATGAAAGCGGCAGAGCAGCTGATGCGCGATGTCGGTATTGCCAATGCCGAAAAACGCGTGAATGAGTATCCGCATCAGATGTCCGGCGGCATGAAGCAGCGTGTCATGATCGCCATGGCGCTTGCCTGCGAGCCGGAGATCCTTTTCTGCGATGAGCCGACGACCGCGCTCGATGTGACGATCCAGGCCCAGATCCTGGATCTGATCAAGAAGCTCAACAAAGAGCGCAACACCGCAATCATTATGATCACCCATGATTTCGGCGTGGTCAGCGAGATCTGCGAAAGAGTGCTGGTCATGTATACCGGACGCATTTTCGAGGAAGCTCCTTCCCAGAAGATCTTCAAGATGCCGAAGCACCCTTATACCGAAGGCCTGATCGATTCGATCCCGCAGATCTCGGATGTGCGGGAAGCGCTTTCCACCATTGAGGGAACCGTGCCGAATCCCACGGAAAAACTGGAGGGCTGCAGCTTCTGGCCGAGATGCAGGAGGGCGATGGAGATCTGTAAGAAGGAAGATCCCGCCGTGAAGGTGATCGAAGAGGGCCGAAGAGTCCGGTGCTGGCTGTATGACGGACCGGAAGCGCGTCCGGAAGTATCCGGGACGGAGGTGGAAGAATGATCAGAGAAGAGACCACAAGACCGGATTTCCTGGAGGCACCGGAACCGGAGAAGAATATTCTGTTAAAAGCGGATGATGTCCGGGTGACCTTCCGCGGCAAGGACAGAAAGACCACGGTCAAGGCCGTGGACGGCGTCAGCCTCTCGATCCATAAGGGCGAAGTTCTCGGCATCGTCGGCGAGAGCGGCTGCGGCAAGAGCACGCTCGGCCGCGCGATCCTGAACCTGATCCCGCTGACGTGCGGGAAGGTCTATTTCGAAGGCCAGGATCTTTCCCAGCTGAACAAGAAGGAAATGAAGAATATGCGCAGGAAGATGCAGATCATCTTCCAGGACCCCTCGGCGAGCCTGAATCCCAGAAGGACCGTGGAGCAGATCCTTTTTGAACCGTATATCATTCACGGGTATAAGGATAAGAATTTTATCAGAAAAGACATCCTGCGGCTGCTCGAGCTGGTCGGTCTGGCGGAATATCACTTAAGCCGCTATTCCTACGAGCTTTCGGGCGGACAGAAACAGAGGATCGGGATTGCCAGAGCGCTGGCCCTGAAGCCGGAGCTCATCGTGTGCGACGAAGCTGTTTCGGCACTGGATGTGTCCGTGCAGGCCCAGGTGCTGAACCTGCTGATGGATCTGAAGAAGGAACTCGGTCTCACGTATCTCTTTATTTCGCATAATCTGAATGTCATCTATCAGATCAGCGACAGGGTGGGCGTCATGTATCTGGGACGGCTCGTGGAGCTCGGCCCGTACAAGAGCCTGTACGAGGAGCCGGCGCATCCCTATACGGAAGCGCTGCTGTCGGCGATCCCGCAGATCCACGAGGAGAACCGCCGGGAGAGAATTCATCTGCAGGGCGAGGTGCCGAGCCCGATCAACCCGCCGTCCGGCTGTCATTTCCACACCAGATGCCCGCATACCTGCGAGGTCTGCAGCATGGACGTGCCGCCGTGGAGAAAGGTAGGCGAAGGCCATTTCGCATCCTGCTACTGGAATCCGAAGGCGAACGAGCACGTATTCTGAACCGGCCGGATGCGGAAAGAAGAGAACGGCATGGGATCCGCGGGGAGCGGAAATACTGCCGGCTTATGAAAGGGAACTGCCGCGGCTGACGGGAGGAAGCCGCGGAAAATAAATATTCACACAAGGAGGAAACTATGAAAAAGTTACTGGCACTGTTGCTCGCATTGTGCATGGCCGCCAGCCTTGCTGCCTGCGGAGGCAGCTCGGGCGGAGACGCGACCGAAGCAGCCGCTGAGACGGAAGCCGCCGGCGGAGACGAAGCTGCGGCACCCGCTGAGGAGGGTGAAGAGGCCGAGGCGCCTGCGGAAGGCGGAGACAACACCGTCGTGATCGCGGTCATCTCCGGTTTCTCGGCGATCGACCCGCAGTATGTCTATGAGACCACCCCTACCATGATGGTCAATGCCTGCTATGAGACGCTGTTCAAATTCGATACCGGCGTTGACACACCGCAGCCCTGCATCGTGGATTCCTGGGAATTCTCCGATGACGGCAAGGATGTTACCATGAAGCTGAAACCCGAAGTCAAATTCGCAAGCGGAAATGACATGACTTCGGCGGACGTGGCATTCTCCCTGATGCGTCTGAAGAACTTAAAGAGCAATCCTTCCTTCCTGATGGATAATGTCGAGAGCATCGAGATCGTTGACGACGACACCTTCATCATCCATCAGACAACGGCGGACAGCTCCCTGCTTTCCAAGCTGACCTACGGCGCATGCTCGATCGTGGATTCCGCGATCGTCAAGGAGCACGGCGGCACGGATGCCGAGGATGCTTCCACGGCTGATACCGCGAGAGATTATCTGGATACCACCAGTGCCGGCTCCGGTATGTATATCATGACCTCCTATGTCCCGGATGAGGAAATGATCCTTGAAAAGAACTACAATTACTGGGGCGAGCAGACCAATGTCGACAAGTACATCATCCGTTTTGAAGGCGATGCCAACACCCAGATGATGGGACTGAAGGCCGGTGATGTCGATATCGCTCTGAACCTGAACGATGATACCATGGATGAGCTCGAGGGCGCCGAGAACGTCACCACCGAGAACACGCCTACCAAGACTATCAGCTTCATCATGATGAACGAGGATCCCAAGATCGGCGGCCCCGTTTCCAACAAGCTCGTACAGCAGGCGATCCGGCTGGCTGTCGACTATGAAGGAATGCAGAATGTCTGCGGCAGAGGTGCTATCACGCCCAAGTCCATCTTCCAGGTAGGCTTCCTTGGAAGCGCCGGCGAACTGGATGTCGCAACAGCCCGTGATCTTGACAAAGCCAAAGCGCTTCTTGCAGAGGCCGGTTATCCCGATGGATTTGATATCGACCTGCCTGTCAGCGACCTTGACATGGAAGGTATCCCGATGCTCGACATAGCCCAGAAGGTCAAGGAAGACCTGTCTGAGATCGGCATCAATGTCAATATCGTACAGCAGAACTGGAGCGGCGGCTACGGCGATGCATACCGTGCCGGCGACCTTGGTTTCTCCGTCATGTACTGGGGCATCGACTATAACGATCCGAACGTGCAGCTTGCATTCCTGCCCGGTGAGAGCGTTGGCCTCCGCTGCAGATGGCAGGCCGAAGGGTATGAACCCGTGATCGAGAAGATGAACGAGATCATTCAGGAAACTGATGATACCGCAAGAGGCGAGAAGCTTCTTGAGATCCAGGATATGATCGCTGATGACTGCCCCTGGATCGTCGTCGCACAGGCTTCCAGCCATATCGGATACAGCAACAGACTGGAAGGCGTTGCCTTCACAGATGTATATCGTGTAGATATCCGTACCATCAATGTAAAATAATACCTGTTTAAGCCGGGGCGGGGCCTCCGCCCCGGCGCCATCAATACTCCAGAGGAAAGATCTTTATGGATCGGTTAAAATTCATCGTAAAAAGGCTCGCGTTCATGGTCGTTATGCTGCTCGGCGTGGCAACGATCGTATTTTTCCTGACGAAGCTCGTCCCCGGAGACCCGGTCACGGCGAACCTCAGTCAGAGAGCGCTTAATGACCCTGAGATCGTGGAGGCCTACAAGATCAAATACGGACTGGACAAGCCCGTATTCATGCAGTACCTGTTTTATATCAGGAACCTGCTCCGGCTCGATCTGGGAACATCTATCCGTACGAACAAGACCATCATGTGGGAACTCGGGCGGTGCTTCCCCGCAACGGCTGAGCTGGCCATCTTCTCGATCATTCTGGCGGCAGTGTTCGGCATCTTTTTCGGCATCATTTCCGCCATTAAAAGGAACAGCATCATCGACCAGATCGTCCGTGCGATCTCTGTGTGCGGCGTCAGCATTCCGGGATTCTGGTTTGCGCTGCTTGTGTTGTTCTTCTTCTATTACAAACTGGGGGTCATGCCGGGTCCCGGGCGTCTTTCGACGGCATTTTCATCTCCGGAGGCCGTGACAGGCTTTTTTACCATCGACGCCCTGATCGAAGGCGATATCCCGAAATTCCTGGATGCATTAAAGCATCTGGTCCTGCCGGGCTTCGTGCTCGCGGCATTTACCATGGGCCTGATCACGAGAACGGCACGTTCGAATCTGCTGGATGTTCTTTCCACCGACTATATCCGTACGGCGAAGGCGAAGGGAACCTCGGGCAGAAGGCTGATCATGCATCACGCGCTCGGCAACGCGCTGATCCCGGTGCTCACCGTTATCGGTCTGGGCTTCGGAAACCTGCTGGGCGGCATGGTCCTGATAGAGACGATATTTAACTGGCCGGGCGTCGGACAGTTTGCATATAATTCGGTCAAGGCGCTGGACTATCCGGGTGTCATCGGAGTCTCGCTTCTGATTGCCCTCAACTATATGGTCATCAACACCGTGGTCGATATCCTGTATGGAATCATCGATCCGAGAGTGCGGACGAAGTAAGGGAGGGCGGACATGTTTTTCAAAGCATTTGTAAGACTGATCAGGAAAAATTATCTGTTCACGGCAGGATGTCTGATCTGCCTGTTCTGGATTCTGGCAGCGATCCTCGCGCCGGTGATCGCGCCGTATGACCCGATCGCGCAGGATCTTGCGGTAAAGCTGAACGCGCCATCGGCCGCGCACTGGTTCGGGACGGACAATTTCGGAAGAGATATTTTCAGCCGCGTAATTTACGGCGGAAGATATTCGCTGCTGGCCGGCGTAGTCACGGTCATCTGCGTCACGATCATCGGATCGATCTACGGCGCGATCGCGGGTTATGTGGGCGGCATCGTGGATGATGTGATGATGCGGCTTTCGGAAGTCATCCTTTCCTTCCCGCAGCTGATCCTGGCCATGTGTATCAATGCGGCGCTGGGCTCCAATCTGTTCAATACGATCATTGCGCTGATCGTGGTCGCCTGGCCGGGCTATGCCAGACTGATGCGAAGCGTGGTCATCAGCGTAAAGGAGAACCAGTACATCGAAGCCGCGGAAGCGCTCGGCGCATCCAAATTCCGGATCATGTTCCGGGAGATCTTCCCGAACAGCATCAGTTCTGTGCTGATCATGGCGACAACAGACCTCGGCAACCAGATCCTGCTGTTCTCGACCCTGAGTTTCCTGGGACTCGGTTCCGCGCCGCCTACGCCGGAGTGGGGCATGATGGTCTCGGACGGCGTCAGCTACTTTAATAAATTCTGGGTCGCCGGATTCCCCGGACTCGCGATCTTCACGATGGCGGTCGGCGCGAACTTCATCGGCGACGGTTTAAGAGATATCCTGGATCCCAAGCTGCGGAAGCAAGTGGGATGAGCAGGGCACGAAAAAAGAGGAGCGATGCTCCTCTTTTTTCGTGCCCGTCGCCGGGACAGGGAACCGGCCCCGCTCCCGCCTGTCAGGCTCAGTCGTATCTCTCGTCGATGACGCGTTTTGTCTTCTTCTCGCTTCGCGGCAGCACGCCGATCTCCACGACTTTGACGAGCGGTGTGAAGCCGATCCGGCTCTTGACCTCCACGGCGATCCGTTTTGCCAGATCCAGGAAATCCACCGTTCCGTTCGTCTCGACATAGATACGCATGGTATCCTTGCCCTCCAGATGGGAGATGCGGATCTGGTATTCGCTCGAAAGCTCGGGGAACAGCGCCAGGATCTCTTCGATCTGCTTCGGGAACACATTGACGCCCTTGATCTTGATCATGTCGTCGCTTCTTCCGGAGATGACATCGATGCGGGGATATTTCGAGCCGCACGGGCATTCGCCGGGAATGATGCGGGACAGATCGTGCGTGCGGTAGCGGATCAGCGGCGCGCCTTCCTTCACCAGCGTCGTGATGACGATCTCGCCGAATTCGCCGTCCGGCACATTCTCGCCGGTCTCGGGATCAATGATCTCGAGATATACGTAATCGTCCCAGATATGCATGCCGGTGTCATATTTGCAGC